>JAADYX010000055.1 GCA_010092885.1 Chloroflexota bacterium
AGATCATGTTCTTCACCGCGTTGATCGGCGCCTATATCGGCTTCCGGGCGGCGGGCGAATTCACCCTCCCGGAGATCCCGACCATCATCCCAGCGATCGGCACCTTCATCCTGATTATGAGCAGCCTGACGGCGGTGCTTGCCCTTGACTCGCTGCAGCGTGACCGCGAGGTACCGTTTATCCTTGCGCTGCTGGGCATCGTTGTGCTTGGCATTGTATTCTTGGGCATTCAGGGCTTCGAGTGGACCGAGCTCTTTGAGAAAGGCATCACACCGACAAGCGACCTGTTCGGCACTGCGTTCTTCGTACTGACGGGCTTCCACGGGCTGCACGTCGCCATTGGCCTTATTGTGCTGGTTTTCGTGATGCTGCGGGCCTTCCTGGGCGAGTTCTCGCGGGAGCGCTTTGCCGGCGTGGAGACGTTCGGGCTCTACTGGCACTTTGTTGACATCGTGTGGATCGTGTTGTTCACGGTCATCTACTTGATAGGCTGAGAGGACGCATCATGGCTGAACAGACCATATCCGACCACAGCGGTGAGCACCATCCGGAAATCCCGACCAGACGCTACCTGTTGATCGGCTTGGCACTGGCGCTCCTGACCGGCGTGGAGATTGCAATTGCCGAGTCAGGGATCATCGCGCCGCCGGCATCGATCATTCTGCTGACGGTGCTTTCGGTCGCGAAGCTGGTGTTGGTGGCGATGTACTACATGCACCTCTACGGCGACAACCCGATCCTTGTGGCGATCTTCCTGATCCCGGTGCCGTTCGTGCTGCTGATCATCGGTGCGCTGCTGCTGGAATTCGACGCGTTCCGCGCCGTTTTCGGGTTGTGACGCCCATATGCAAGAAGAAAACTGGCGGGGTCAGACAGTATCTGCTGACCCCGTTTCGTTTGGCATACGTCTCAGGTTTTCATCGGGAGCTCGACCACACGGCCCCCTACCCCATCCACGCTGACAGCGGTACCCGGTGCGATGTAGTCCCGTTTGAGCACAGCCAACGCAGCCGGTCCGAAGCGTGGTGACTCCACAGCGGTTGTGATCGTACCAGCACGACTGCCCTCGCTGCGTACATCGGTGCCAGCTTCCACAGGTTCATCCAGCAGAAGGCCTACCAGCCGTTTGGTGACCTTGTCATAGGTGATCTGGCGGGCGATGATCTCCTGGCCAGTGTAGCAGCCCTTGGCATCCGATACATGTGCGCCAAGCCGCGTTTCGAGTGGCGTGTACTCTTCGCTGAGTTCACCGAGCGGGATGCCGTTTTCCACCCGGTAGACGGTGTATCCCTCCGGTGAGAGCACGGGCATATCCAGACGGGCGAGCAGTGCGGCCGGCTCCGGTGTGAGGAGGCGGATGCGGTCCGCCAACGTAACAACCACAACGGCACCATCTGCGCGTGTGACACCGTTCGTATCCGAAGGATCGGGCAGACCGGCCTCGGCGAGCGCGGCGGCAGCCTGTGGGCCAAAGATATCCACTACGCTGAGATCCGTCTCCTCCACAGTCACCTTATCCATGAAGAAGATGCGGCTGCGCAGGAATGCGGCCGTTTCCCGCCCCGGCAGCGTCACAGCGTGGATCGCCTCACCGTCCGTGATCAGAGTCAGCACGTCAAGAATGCGGGCCGTCGCTGAGGTCAGCACGGTGACCACGGCGGTATCCGGGTTCAGCTGGGTGACATCGTTGGTGGACTGCCGCTGGAGGAAGTCAATCCGATCCGGGCCAGCGATGCGCAGGACGTCCGCGGCGGTGGCATGGTAGGCCGCGGCATGAGTATGGGCAGCAGTGTAGGCTTCATCGGCGATTGGTAGGGTCATGGGTCCGACTCCTTGCTCACTTAAACCAAAGCCCGGGGCATCAGATGTCCCGGGCCGTGTCAGCGCCCCCGGCAGGATTCGAACCTGCGACCATTAGCTTAGAAGGCTACCGCTCTGTCCCCTGAGCTACGGGGGCGTGTGTTACATTACGCAGTTTAGCCTGAAGGGTGGGCCGAGTCAACCCTCCGACTGGATCGGGCGAATGCCCTGGTAGATCCGGCTGCCGGAGAGGGTCTTCAGGATGGTGCGATGATCGCGGTTAAGCCGATCGGCGAGTTCCTTGGGCGTCATCGGATAGTTGCCCGCTTCAAGAAGGGCGCGAAAAATACCGTCGATCAGGGAGATGCGCTGGTTGATGAAGTCCGGGTTGGGTGCCACATGCTGCATCACATAATAGAGGATGAGCGGCACATGCTTGACCTCTGCCGTGTCGGGATCAACCCAGTCGACCATTTCATCCAGGTCGCGGTCCTGCGGCAGTTCGTAGTCGAATTCAGCGCACAGGCGCGCCACCTGTGAGTTAAAGTCCATATTGGAGCGTTCCCACCACTCGTAGTCGATATAGTAGCGGGTGTTCAGCGTCGCCTGGAACGGTGCGGCTGAAACGCGTGGCTTGTCCATCTTGTTCTCCGTCATGCTTCCGTGCTTTCCGCGATACGCCAGTAGAGACCGCCCTGATAGTCAAAGCGCGAGCTAACCTGCAGTGCGGCAAATATCGGGCCGGGTGGTGCGCGGTATACTGTGTTCACAGCGGCGTATATGGTCTTGCCATGGATGTTGCCCTGCGGAAAGATCGGTGTGAGTTCGTGCATCACCGTACCGACGATCTCATCCAGCGTAGCCCCGCGCCGCTTCAGCACACCGGCGAGTGTGTCGACCGCCTCGGGATCGTCAACGTCGATGAGCATCAGGTAATCGTAGTCGTTGGCGATCTTGCGAGAGCGACTCTCAAAACGCAGATGACGGTTGCTCTCCACCGACGCGGTCACCACCCATTCTGTTTGGGTCCCCTTCTGCTGGATGGATAAGGGCACGCGGCCCTGATCGTCCATGCCTTTGACGGTCACAATCGAGCCGGGCAGCAGATCATACTGTTCGTACCAGGTTGCGAGCCCGAAGACGTAGCCTTCTGTGCGCACGACCCAGGCCGGGTACTCTTCACCGCTGGATTCGTCGATCAGGGTGAAGCGGATACGTTCGGATTGGAAGGCTGTCGGGAAGATCTTCAGCAGGTCGCGTGACAGCGGCAGTGTGCCTTCCCGCCAGTGGGGGTAGGTGATGCGCAGGGTCACCTCCTCCGGGATGACGTTGGTCTCCTCGAAGAGGGAGTGCTCGTCGCCGATCTGCTCAATGAGGTCCCACATCTCATCGAGCAGCAGGCCTTCGCTAAAGGGGATGGGCTCATATGCGAGCAGCGCAGGCGGCTCGTGCACCTCAGCCGGTTCCTGTGACATCAGATACCACAGCACCTGCCCGGAAGGACCAACCTCATCAAAGCGGCCGTCGGCGGTCATGGCGTAGTTCAGCGAGAACTCGGCCAGCCGGTCGCCAACGTCGTCCAACATACCCATCTGTTCGATGATGTCCGACGCGGTGAGTGGACCGCCTTCATGCATGAATAAGACCGCCTCGGCAAGGTTGAGGTGGCCTTCGTTGATCTCGATCAGCAGGGACCGCGGGAACCAGTATTGGCCCAATCGCACCAAGTCAGGATGCTCAACCAGCTGCGCCTGCAGCAGTTCGGCAACATGGCCACCGTATTCGATGAAGATCTCTTCGGCGGTCAGTTTCTTCTCCTCAACGATGGGTTCGTCTTCGAGATCATTGACCGGATGCGCGGCAGCCAGTTCGCTGGCAAACTCACGCGTGGGGCCGTCATCAAACTCCACCGCGATCACGGTGAACGAGCCTATATCCTCATTGCCGCCCTCGCGCTTGTCCACGACCTCGCCGCGCAGGCGATCAAGGTGGAGGAAGACCAAATCATCGCCGATGTCATGTTCTTCGCCAGGGCGATACACACGTCCCGGGCGTGAAGCACGCTGTGCGCGCCTTTCGTCACGGCGGACCCGGTAGCGGACAAGAAGAAGTGCCATCTCATCAACGCTGAGTGGCATCTCACTTTCCAGCAGCACATTGACCAAATAGTCAATATCGGGCTGTTGGATTTCAAAGCTGTCTATCCAGAATTTTCGTGTTTGGGTCTTCATCATAATGAGACGCCTCCCATAATCGAGGTGCGCCAGCGAGGGTTTGTCGGGCTGTCGGCGCGATTATAGCGCACGCCGGAAGTGAAATACAACGCATATCTCATGGGAAGGGCTGCCTGACCCACTGCATCGGATCAACCGGGACGCCCAAAATACGCAGTTCCCAGTGGACATGCGCCGCTGTGGAAAGCCCCGTATTGCCCATGATGCCGATCTGCTCACCGGCGGTCACCGATTGGTTTGGCTCCACCAGGATCGCCTGCTGGTGCCAGTACCCGGTAAACACGCCGCGCCCGTGATAGAGAATCGTTGACAGGCCGCGCACCTGGAGGTCGGCTGTGGCAACCACCACCCCGCTGACGGGTGCATAAATAGGTGTGCCAGCCCTGGCGCCCAGATCAGTCCCGGTATGGAACTGCGTCAGACGGCCATCGTTGTAATCGCGTGTGACTCCGTAGGCGCTCGTCAGCACGGCGGGCGATGGCAGCAGCCAGTATGCGCCCGGTTCCCAGTATTGCTCTTCACTGAAGGTAGTCATCAGGCCGCGGACGTATGCGAGTTCCTGCTCGACAAGCGCCTCATCGGACAAAACGGCGGCAATGTCCTCCGGGATGAAGAGCCGCTCTACCGCGTAGCGCCCATCGTATACGATGACCGGCTGTTCAAACGTGCTGCTCGTGCCGTCATCCGCCGTGAATACAACCGTCAGTGGGTAGATGCCCGGTTCCGTGTAGCGACCCAGCGGAATCAGGGCGGTGTGCGTGGTGCCATCGGAGTAGGACGGCCACACCGTGTCCAGGAACGTCACGGTCAGTGTGCCGGGACGGTTCGTGGTGGCCTGCAGCACTGTGGAACGCCCTTGTTCAAGCACTGGGGGTGACAGAGTCAGGCCAGTCCACGGCTCACGCACAAGCGGGCGTGCCGGTTGGTCGCCGGGCACACGAACGATCTGACCGGGCACGGTGCGAAACGGGTCGGACAGGGCATTGTCCAGGGCGAGTGTGTAGGGACTGAGGTTGCTGCGGAAAGCCTCACGCCACAGCGGCGCGGCCTGCGCGGTTATGTCGCCGCCGAGTGTCGTTTGCGGCCGTGGTGGCACATCGACAGCCTGGCCTGTAACCCCCGCGGTGGGATTCACGGCGCCGTTGTGACGGGCGAGATCCAGCAGGGGAATACCGAGGACCAGCGCAAGCTCGTCGAGTGATTGGGCAAGGCCAAGGGTCGTCTGCTCGATGGTGCCGTAGGGGAGCTGCCCGACGGCCACGGGCACAAGAATACGCTGGCCCGTGCGCACGGCGTCACCGCGGTTCAGACTGTTGGCCTGCATGATAGTCGCTGCCGGGGTTTGGTATTGTGCGCTGATATCGTCGACCGTTTCCCCAGCGCGGACAATGTGAACGATCACCCGCATGGGCTCCGGCTGCTGAGCCTCCGCGCTGCGGTGTGGCCCGAGCGCACTAACCACGATAAGGAGCAGACTAACTGGGATCAAAAACGAGCGCATCGCCCACCGAGAGGACATCCAGCTTTTCCGGGAACGTTTCGAGCACGATCTGCGCGGGCTGCGCGGGCGCGTAGGCGGGCCGCCACGGGTCGGCATGTGTTTTGTCGACCACGTGAAGGTCACCGTCCAACCAGAAGACAGCTATCGGGAACCGCATGAAAAACATATGGATGGTTGTGTTTGTACGGCTCGGCCGGTTATAGGCCATCAGCAGACCCTCGCCCGGGCGCAGTTCGCGGCGCAGCATCAGGCCAGCGAGTTTGCAGAGGAAGCCGTCGCACCATGTGACATCGGAGAGGAAAACCTCACCAGCGTGAAGGAGTTTGCCTTGTTGGGCCATCAGTCTTCCGACAGCACCTTTTCCACGCTCTCGATGAGTTCGGCCGGGCTGAACGGCTTCACGATGTAGTCCTGCACCTTTGCGATACGCAGCCCCAACACTTTATCGATGTTCTGCGCTTTCGCCGTCACCACGATTACGGGAATCTCACGGGTGCCATCGTTGGCCCGGATCTGTGTGTAGACATCCCAGCCGCTCATATCGGGCATCATGAGGTCCAACAGAATAAGGTTGGGGTCGAAGTCGTTGATGAGATCAAGGCCCTCCTGTCCGCTGGACGCGCCACGGACATCATAGCCGCGGTTCTTCAGAATAAGCGTCACCAGCTCGATCATGGCCGGATCGTCTTCAATGCATAAGACGCGAATGGTTTCTTCGAGGTTGTCGGTCATCTTGTTCCCCCTAAAGCGGCAAAAAGTCGAATAGATCGCTAATGAGCTGCCGCAGCATAGAGCCATAATACCAAAGCAAGCGCATTGTATCGACAGTCGAGATCACGTGCCAATCGAAAGCCATTCGACGGCAGCGGCGGGAAGCTCCTTCAACGGGCCGCGACGCACTGTGCAGCCAGGCAGTGACTCCAGAAACATGGCGCCGTATCGTTTGGAGATTATCCGCCGGTCAAATATGGCGACCACGCCGCGGTCCCTGCGTGTGCGGATCAGGCGGCCAAAGCCCTGGCGAAAGCGCAGGATGGTTTCAGGCACGCCGTAGTCCATGAAGGGATTGGCATACTGTTCACTGCGCGAGGCGTAAACCGGATCGGTCGGCACGCTGAATGGCAGCCGCGCAATGATCAGCACACTGAGATCCGCGCCGGGCACATCGACACCTTCCCAAAACGAACGCGTACCCATCAACACGGACTTTTCTGCATTCACGAAGCCGTCCAGCAGTTGGGTCCGGCTGGTACCGTCGCTCTGATCATAGACGGTAATGCCCGCCCGTGACAAGGGTTCGCTCACGGCCTCAGAGGTGCGGCGCAGTTGACTGTAACTTGTAAACAGCACAAGGGCACGGCCTTCCGTCGCGAGACACAGCTCCAATACACCCTGTTCCACGGAGGCCTGGTATGATTCGCCCTGGTTTGGTTCGGGGATGTCATTGGCCAGGTAAAGCAGCACATTGCTGCGATAGTCGAAGGGTGAGCCGACGGCCAGCTCATAGACGTCGTCTGCATCCAGCCGGTCGCGGATGTAGTCAAACGAGCCGTTCGTTCGCAGGGTGGCACTTGCCAGCACAACCGAATCCAGTCGAGACCACAGATGCTTGCGGACCAACGGGCCAATATCCAGTACGGAGGCCTTGATGGAAATCAGACTGCCGTCCTTGGGGAACTCGGCCCAGTAGATCCAGTTCTCCTCTGGGTTGACCGTGAGTTGATCGAGCTGTGTATGCAGTTCCTCCATCCAATTGGCGACCGACTTCAGAGAGGCTATCAACTCGCTGCGCCCTTCGATCGTCTCACGCTCTTTATCGGAGAAAGCCTCCGACATTTTTCTGAGGCCCTTGGAGAGCGTGCTGGTCAGCGTATTGAGGTTTTCCCACTGTGTTTCCACGTCACGCCATGCTGCGACCTGGCGCATCTGGCCGACGATGCGAACCGGTTGGGTGTAGTCCCCGCGGCGCACCTTGTTCTCACGTTGCAGGAAGGCCTGCAGCGTTTCAAAGTAGTTTTCGGCCGCTTTCTCGACCAATGCCGCCGCCTCGGAGATGCTTTCCACATAGCTGGATAGTCTGGCGTAGGCTTGCGGTGAGACCGCCCTTTGCGAGAATTCAAGCACCTCCTTAAGCAGACCGCTGGAACTGGTCCCCAGGTCAGCGAGGCGTCGCCTGATCATCGGCACATCCACATGGAAGCTCATGCTTTCGGTGACGGCGCCCTCCAGATGATGGGCCTCATCAATAACCACATGATGATGCTCGGGCAGCACCCGGCCTTCCGCCGCCGCATCTGAAAGCAGGAGCGAGTGATTGACAATCAGGATATCGGCTTCGTATGCGGCCTGTCGTGCTTTGGCAAACGGGCAGTTTCCGCGTGTTTGCGCCATGCAGCGCTCGGTCGTACATGTCTCAGCCTGGGCGCTCAGGCGGGTCCAGAGGGCGTTCTCTGCGGCACCGCGCAGGCTGAGCTCAGCCCGGTCGCCGGTGCCACCGCGCGCCAGCCAGACCAGAGTCTTGGCGTAGACCAGCATCTCCAGTGCAGCGGTGGGTTTCCGCCGCTTGAGCACCCGCATGCGATGGAGGCACAGATAGTTCGAACGTCCCTTGAGCACCGCCCACCGGAAGGGAAACCCCAGGTGCTCTTGCAGAAAAGGGATATCCTTGGCCACGAGCTGATCTTGCAGGTTGATCGTGTTGGTGCTGATGACAACGGTTTGGCCATGGTGCACCGCGAAATGGACAGCAGGCACGAGATACGCGAGCGACTTCCCGACGCCGGTCGGTGCCTCGATCATGACGTGCTTGCTCTGGTTAAGGGCACGCACCACGGTGCGCATCATCAGCACCTGCTCGTTGCGATACTCATAGTCGGCATGGGCGCGCGCAACGGCGCCATCCGGTGCCATGAGGCCAACGATGTCATCCTCTTCAATGGAGACAAACTGAGCGGCGGGACCGGATACATCGGGTTCTGTGTTGGCCTCTGGCCACGGCAGCGCATCATCGCCGGGATCGAAGGTATCGCCGCGAATGCGCCGCCCCTCACCCTGTTTGGTTCGCTCTTCAAAAACACTGTTGAAGAAGGCCCGCCCACCCCACTCAATGGATTGGCCGGCGGTCGCAATGTCAGCCAGGGTATTGTAATCGAGCTCGTAGGCAGCCTGGCGAAGCGCCATAAACAGATAGGCGGCCATACGTGCGTCATCAAGCGCCCGATGGGCATCGCCGGAATCGAGCCCAAGCAGATGAACCAGCGCGCTCAGGCTGTAGCCGGGCGCATCCGGCAGCAGTACAGCCGCCAGATGGTATGTATCGATCGCACTGCTGTGCATCGGCAGCCCGGCCAAACGGAGAAACCCCACATCAAAGCCCACGTTGTGACCAACAACCGGCGCATTGCCTAGAAACTTGCGCAGCTCAGGCAGTACTTGCGAGAGACGAGGGGCTGTTTCCACATCGGCAGAACTAATGCCTGTCAGCAGGGTTGTGCGCGCCGGAATGGGTATGCCGGGGTTCACCAGCGACTGCCACTCCTCCACGACACGCTCACCGTGTATCTTGACTGCGCCAATTTCAATGATGCGGTCGGTATCCGGGTTGAGACCGGTGGTCTCTAGATCAATCGCGACGAGGATGTCGCGCATGTAGAACCTTTCTAACTGCGGTTGTCTGTACCGGTAATGCGATAGGGCTTGGCGTCTTCATCGTCCAGCGCGGGATCAATGACCTGTATCTCCGCAATGGCCCCCACCACGAACAAGGCCACGCCCACAATCGCTACGATCGGGCCGGGGCCCAGCGCGATCTCGCTGTTTTGCACGATCTGCAGCACGGTCTCAATACCGGTCCACAGGATGATAAACACAGCTACAATCGACGCGCCTACCAACACCACAGGAATGATACGCGCGAACTGTGGTGTCGCCGGAATGAGCGACAGAATGAGGAGTGCAAGCCCCAAAAACAGAATTGCGGGTGGGTGGGTGCCGGTGACGACACCTGTTACGCTACTGAACACCGCCCACCGCAGTGGGTAGCTAAATACGATAACACCCGCCCCGACAATTGCCAGATAACGGACAGCCTTGAGCACCTGCAAAAGTAAGCCCCCTCAGTTGGATGGTGGCACATCTCGGTTGGGTATTGTAGCACACGCCAGCGGGCAAACATAGTCACCTCGTCTATAATAGGCATAGAAGTACTACTCTGCCGAAAAGGACCCGGAATGACGCAGCTGCCTGAGCGCCCTGCTGAAGAGTGCCTGATCCTGGTTGTGGATGACGATCCGGAAGTGGTGAGCGCAATAGGCGACTTTCTGGGTGTTGATGGCTACCAGATCACACCGGCTTACAGCGGAGCAGATGCGTTGGCACTTATTGCCGAACAGCAGCCGGACGTCGTGATCCTGGATGTGATCATGCCCGGCACGGACGGAATCGAGATCTGCCGCCAGATCAAGGCCAGCGACGGGTTTCTGCCGGTCATTCTGGTTACCGGGCTTTCGGAGAAAGCCAAGCGCATCGACGGCCTGCGGGCAGGCGCTGACGATTTTCTGAACAAACCCCTCGATCCGGTAGAGCTGATGGCGCGGGTGCGGTCACTGCTGCGCACCAAGCAGCTCTACGATCAGGTTGAACGCAGCCGCAGCGATTTGGAACGGCTGGTCGACGAGCGCACGCGGGAAGTCAAAGAGGCGTACAAACGGGTGCAGCGGCTCAATCAGGTCAAGAGCAACGTACTCTCGATAGTGTCCCACGAGCTGCGTACCCCACTGCTGCAAGCAACGAGCGCGCTGGACCTCTACCACTCCGATGGCATCACCCCGGAGAAAAAAGAGGAAATGATGGAAACCGTCCGGGAAGCAATGCGCCGTCTGGAGCAAAAGGTCGACGATATCGGCGTGTTCAGTGACCCAACCGATGTGCATCCCAGTTTGATCAGTGTGACCGACCTGGTAAACGCCGCGGTAGAAAAAGTCCGGGCGCTGCGGCGGCGCGAGCAGTACACCGTCACCCAATCGATTGCATCCGATCTGCCGCCCGTTTATGTCGATGTGCGCACGATGACACGGGCGCTGGCACACATCATCGACAATGGGGTGAAGTTCAGCGATGGCGGCCCCGTGCATGTGGAGGCGCACGCTAACGGGACATGGGTGGCGATCAGCGTGGAAGACAAGGGCATGGGCATCGATGATACCGTGCTGCCCGCCCTCTTCTCCCCCCTCGAGCAGGGTGATATCTCATCGGTGCGGCGATATGGTGGCCTGGGCCTTGGTCTGGCCTTGGTCAAGATGATCCTTGACGCGCATGAGGCCGGCTTCGACATTCAAACTCAGGCTGGTGAAGGCACAACGGTCACCGTCTTCTTGCCAAAAGCAGGCTAATCCGGGCAGGGTGTGATGCGCAGGGTGCTGGCCGCCTCACGGGCGCAGTCCACTGCATCGCGCATCTGATGGTAGTGGGTACGGTCGTGCTCGGTGATGAAGTGTACCAGCTCGCGGAACGTGGTCGGGCCGAAGATCGACGAGCGCGCAGGCCGATCCCATACCTCTTCCGGCTGTGCGGCCAACCACGCGACCGTCTCAGCGCGATGGCTGGCAAA
>JAADYX010000395.1 GCA_010092885.1 Chloroflexota bacterium
CGCGAGCTGATGGAACTGCATACGCTGGGCATCGACGGGGGGTATACCCAACGGGACGTGCAGGAACTGGCCCGCGCCCTGACGGGCTGGACCGTGCACGAGGACGGGTTGAACGCCGGTGCGTTCACGTTCAATGAAGCGGTGCACGACGCAACCGAGAAAACGGTGATCGGGCACACGATTCCGGCGGGCAGCGGCGAGGCAGGCATCCGCGAGATGCTGGACATCCTGGCGACGCACCCGGAGACGGCGCGCTTCATCAGCTACAAGCTGGTGCGCCGCTTTGTGGCGGATAACCCACCGGCGGATCTGGTCGAGCAGCTGGCGGCGACCTTCCTGCGGACGGGCGGGGATATCAAGACGATCCTGCGGGAGATGTTCCTGAGTGAGGCGTTCGCCACGGCACCGGACAAACTCAAACAGCCGATGAGCTACGTGGCCTCCATGCTGCGCGGGCTGAGCGCCGACGTCGGGCCGCAGGGCTTCCGGCAGCTGTACACCATCCTGGACCGGATGGGGCACCTACCCTTCGGCTGGCCCATGCCGGATGGCTATCCGGATGTGACGGGGGCCTGGCTGGGCACACTGCTGCCCCGCTGGAACCTGGCGCTGGCCGCGCTCAACGGCGAGATCGAGGGGATCAACGTGCCGGCGCAGCAGTTCATCGGAATGAGCGGCGGCACAGACAACGTGCCCGCCACGCTGGACGCCGTCGCGGTGCAGCTGTTGGGCACGACCCTGCCTAGCCAAACGCGATCCGCGCTGCTGCGCTACCTGGCGGAAGGGCCGGGCGGGCAGTTGAAGCGCGTACAACAGACGATGGCGCTGATCCTGGCCGGGCCAGCGTTCCAATGGATGTGAGGAGATCAGATGCAGCACTGTAACGAGTACGAGACGCTATCACGCCGGGGCATGCTGACCGGTGGACTGCGTGCGGTGGGCCGTCTGCTGGATGTGCCGCAGGCCACCGCGCCCGGGCTGGAAGTAACGTTTGCCGATCCGCATGTGGGGCCGCGCGGCGATACGCTGGTGTGTGTCTTTCTGCGGGGCGGCATCGACGGGCTGAACGTTGTGGTCCCGTATGGCGACCCGACCTACTACGATGCCCGACCGACCCTCGCCATCAACCCGCCGGACCGGGGGACCGGCGCTGTTGACCTGGACGGATTCTTCGGGCTGCACCCTTCGCTGGAGCCGCTGGGCGCGATCTACCAAGCGGGGTCGCTGGCTGCCGTACAGGCGACCGGGTCACCGGATGACAGCCATTCGCACTTCCAAGCTATGGCGGAAATGGAACGGGCGAGCTTCGGCAGCGGTGTGTATTCGGGATGGCTGGCGCGGCATCTGGCAACGCTGGACACGGGCAACACATCGGCGCTGCGGGCCCTTTCCATCGGGGAGATGCTGCCCGCCTCACTGGCCGGGGCCGGGTCGGCGACGGTACTGCGCAGCATCGAGGCCTTCCGGCTGCGCGCGAGTGACGAGGATCAGGAGGTGCTGCGCGATCTGCTGGCCTTCCTGTACGAGGGCGAAGCCAACGCGCTGGGTGATGCCGGGCGCGGCACGGTGGAGACCATCCGGGCGCTGGAGGGAATCGACACGAGCACGCCGCCGCGCGGGCGGGCCTATCCGGAGACAGTCTTCGGGCGGGCGATGCAGACCGCGGCGCGGCTGATCCGCGCGGAGGTGGGTGTGGAAGTCGCCTGCCTGGACCTGGGCGGTTGGGATACGCACGCCGGTCAGGGTGGGGCGGAAGGCTATATGGCCACCCGCCTGGCGGAACTGGCCAACGGCCTGGCGGCCTTCTATGAGGACATCGAGCCGCTGATGGGCCGGGTCACCGTGCTGGTGATGTCGGAGTTCGGGCGGCGCGTGCGCGAAAACGCCGCACTGGGGACCGATCACGGCACGGGCAACATGATGCTGCTGATGGGCAACGGGATCAACGGCGGGCAGGTCTATGCCGATTGGCCCACGCTGCATCCGGACGCGCTGACCGGGCCGGGCGATCTGACCATCACCACGGACTACCGCGACATCCTCGGTGAGGTGATCAGCGCCCGGCTGAACAATCCCCGGCTGGCGGATGTGTTCCCCGAGTACACGGTGGCACCGCGCGGTGTTGCGCGGCTCAGTACACAAACCCCCTGATGCGGCTTGCCAAGCGGATCAGATCGGCAAACTCGGGGCGGCTGCTGCTCTCATACAGGGCGGCTGCCGCCTCAACCGAGACCCGCCTGACCTCTTCCACGCCGGCTTCAGCCGGTTCGCTGACCTGTTCAGCCATAGCCAGCGCCACCAACCGGTAGAAGTCCGGATGGGGCAGGTGGGGGCGGTAGGGCTGCGCGTCCGTGGAGTGGCAGCGCCATGCGCCAAAAGCGACCGGTTCACGCAGGGCGAGGCCTGCCTCCTCAAGGGCCTCGCGGTGGAGCGCCTGCCAGGGTGTTTCGTCCGATTCCAGCGTGCCACCGATGATATCCCACCCGTTTGGGCTGCGGACCAGAAACACATCGGCACCGCTGAAGGCGATCACGTTGATGTTGGCCACCTGTCTGAAATCGGGGAGTTCAAGGGTGAAATAGGCGGTCACGGGTCCGTAGACCAGCGGCTTCATCAGATCGGGGTAGTCCGCTTCCAGATCGATGGTCATGAGAGCACACCGATGCGTGTGTAGAAGCGGCGCATCCCCTCAAGCAGCAGGGGGTGGTTCACGAGGCGGAGGTGGGAGGTGCCGGGCACGACGAGCAGCTGCGCGTTGGGCAGGGCGCGGAACAGGGGCAGCACTTCTTCGATGTCGAGGAACTCGTCGCGGTCACCAAGCACGAGCAGGACGGGCATGCGCAGCACGGCGAAGTCCTGCGGGGTGGCATCCCAGCCGATGCGGACGCCCGTCTGCGTGTCAAACACGGCACGTTGGATCGGGGTGCGGTGCTCCGCCGGGCCAACGACGCGCTCGATAGTATCCAGGCTGGCGGCCTTATAGTTCGAGCCGAGCAGCACCAGCGATTTGAACCAATCCGGGTGACGCAGGGCGGTATACAGCAGCACGCCGCCGCCCATACTGTACCCGAAGCCATGCAGCGGCGGCGCATCGAGCTGGTCGAGCAGGCCGGCCACATCGTCAACCATGCGCGGCATATGCATATCCGGGGCGGGGTTGGGCGTCTGGCCGTGGCCGCGCAGATCCGGCAGGATGGCACGCAGGCCGGCCGCGTTCAGGAAGCGGCGCACCCACAGCATCTCGCCGCCGCTGACGGTGGCCGCATGCAGGGCCAGCACCGTGGGGGCGTCGGAACTGCCGTGGATCTCGTAGTGTAGGGTCGTGCCGTTGGTTTGTACAGCAGGCACAGGTTGTCCTTTCAGTCAGGGGTGGGCGCAGCGGTGCGAATGGCTTCCGCTGCGATAGGATCGGTCAGGTTGGATGGGCCAAAGCGTACAGCAGACCGGTCGGAGATCCAGGCTGCATAAGGTGCCATGGTCAGGTTGGCAATGGCCAGCAGGACGCCATCGTAGTTGACGCGCCACCCGCGGAAATCCTGCCATGCTTGGTCGATATCGTCGACCAACGGCACACCCGCCCGGCGCAGTTCGGCGATCACATCGTCGAACTCGCTGCGATCAATGCTGATCGCGTCAGAGGGCATGGGGTCCGGGTCATAGGGGATGTTGAAAAAGTCCGCGATGGCGCGCAGGGCAATGTAACCGGCGCGGATGCAGATCGAGGCTTGTGCGTCCTGCGCATCGGGGTGATCGACGGTGGCGAGCATCAGGGCGGCGGTATCCATGACGGTGCCCGCCGCGGTGATCCATGAGCGGCGCGGTGACGGCGACCGGAGGAAAACAAGCATCGGCAGGGAGGTGTGGGTCTGTTCCAGCTCAACGAACCATTCTTCCCACTCATACCAGACCTCGATCATCTTGTCCATGCGGTCCAACCGGTGGAAGCGCTTGAGCATCTCAACGGAGGAGAACGGCACACCGGCGCGAATCTCCAGCATGTTGACGCGCATCTCGCGCTTGCTGAATTCGGCGTAGATGGTTGGCAGGTAGGCGATCAGCAGGGCGATATAGATCAGGCCGAGGGCGGCATCAGCAAAGGCGAGAATCATCTGTGGCAGGTTGTCGATGGTGCGGAAGCCGAGGGTCAGCAGGCTGGAACCGCTCAGCCAGAAGGCGTCATACAGGGGGCGCACGCCGATAGACCAATACATCAGAGTGAAGCCGATCGTCGTCACGAACAGCCACATGATGATCAGCAGCATGATGCTCATCGGGGAGTAGTAGGCCATGATCCCATCGCGCTGCTCGTAGGTCGTTGCCTTGTCGGTGAATACGCGGAACAGCTTGAGCATCACCCGGTAGACCCAGCGCGTGGTCCACACGTTTTCCGCACGAGGGATCACGACGGTGCGCACCGCGGCGGTGAAGGTAGCAGCCGTGAGATAGAGGCCCGCTGCAAAAACCAGCAGACTGACGAGCACATTAATGAGGTCAGGCATGCCGATCTCCGGTCAGCAGCGATAGTAGATGGCTTCCGCCTCTTCACGCAGGCGCAGGTAGCTTTCCAACCGCGCCGGGCTGACGAGCCCTTCCTCAACGGCGGCGCGCACGGCACAGCTGGGTTCGGTGAGGTGACGGCAGTTGTTGAACCGGCACATGGCGGTGAAGGGTTCGATCTCGCGGAAGTAGGCGTCGATCTCGCCCGGCTCAATATTGTACAGGCCAATCGCTTTGATGCCAGGCAGATCGGCGACGTAACCGCCATTGTCCAGCGGGAAGAGCTGGGGGTGGACAGTGGTGTGGCGGCCCTTCTGGTTGGCCTCACTAACGGCCTTGACCCGCAGCCCCAACTCCGGCTGGATGGCGTTCAACAGGCTGGACTTGCCCACGCCGGAGGGCCCGGCCAGCGCGGAGATCTGGTCGGTGAGGCGGTTGTGCAGGGCGCTCACGCCGGTGTCATCGTGGGCGCTGGTATAGAGCACCGGGTAGCCGATGCGCTCATATTCAGCGAAGACGGCCTCGGCCTGCTCCATGGTGACCAGATCGAGCTTGTTGGCGACGATCACAGCGGGGATGCGGTTCTTCTCCGCGATGACGAGGAAGCGGTCGAGCATGCGCAGGCGCGGCTCCGGGTTGGCGATAGCAAACACAAGGACCACCTGGTCCGGGTTGGCGATGAGCACCTGTTCGCGGTCGGGCAGGTCACCGCGGCGCCCGCCGGGGGCGGGCATCTGGCGGGTGAAGGCCCGCGCACGCGGCAGCACTTCTTCGATCATGCCTTGCAGCACGACGGTATCATTTTCGTATTTCTCAGTGAGGGAGATGCGCACCCGGTCGCCGAGTGCTACGGGATCTGTGTTGAGGCGCTCTTTGATCAGGCGCCCGCGGACTTGTGAGGTAATGTCGCCGATGGGGGTTTCCACTGCAAAAAAGCCGCTCTGGGCTTTGGTGACCAACCCATCAAGCAAGAGATCATCGGTCAAAGGCTGTCCTCCTTGATGCGCCACGCGGTCTGCACCGGCGGCTCACCAAGGCCCCTCCGATACAGCCAACTGGCGGAATAGGTGAAACATAGTGCTCTCCCTTCCGCAGACAGACAATACAATAGGTAAATCTAACGTAGCACAAAAGGCAGGGCGCGTCAACGACCACCGGCAAATCGCGTGTAGACCATGCCACCCACATCGGCCAAGGTCCATGCCCCGGGCCACTGCGGGTGCTTCTGCATGAAGACGACCAGCACGTAGTCGCCGTGGGGGGTGGTGACAATGCCTGCCTCGTGATAGTGGTTGACCGTATCCCACAGGTAGCCGTTCTTGCTGTAGACGGTCAGGCCGACACTGATGTGATCGTCGAAGAAGGTGCTCTCGGGCTTCTTGACCATCCACGTGTACCAGCGTTCCATGCTCTGGGGGCTGACCAGATCGCCGTTGTAGAAGCGGGCGTAGAAGTCAGCGAGGGCGTTGGGCGTAAAGGATTTATTGCACCATTCACCCGAGCAGTCGAGCAGGGAGCCATCATCGGGCAGACCGAGGGCGGCAGCGCCATCGAGGTAGCGGCGATCCAAGGGGGGCAGCCAGAGCGTTTCGGAGCACTGCCAGCTCTGCCATGCCATGACGAAGTTCTGGGTGCGGTCCATGCCGAGCGCGTCGGCCAGCCAATCGTTGAAGGGTTCGAGCCCGCCGACGCGCTGGATAATGCAGGAGGTGGAGGGATTGTTGCTCTCGTTGAGCATCAGGTAGAGGTGATCATCGTCCAAGGGCTGTTCGACCAACTCGCCGCGTTCCAAAAGCCAGAGATAGTACACGGCCAGCACACTCTTGAAGGTGCTCAGCGAGTAGAACTTGTCCTCGCCGTTCAGGCTGGCCGAATGGCCCGTGCGCAGATCGATGAAGGCGATGCCCAACTCCACCCCGATTTGATCCCTAGTGCGCGCTGCGTAACCCGCCAACTCCTCCTCAAGGAG
>JAADYX010000056.1 GCA_010092885.1 Chloroflexota bacterium
CAGCGTCAGATGTGTATAAGAGACAGGGCCCAACAGGCGCACCGACTCCTCGAGGTGGTGCTCGGCGATCAGGGCCCGCAGCGAGCCGGCGTAGGCCTCGCCATGCTGCGGGGTCGTCCCCCCGGCGATCTGAACGCGCACGGGCATGCCCCGGTCACGCAGCACCGCCGCCGCCCGGATCAGGTCCTCGTGGTGCTTGATCGGGGAGAGCCGGCCCACACTGACGATCAGATCGGGCTCGGGTTCGGTGCCGTTCGGGCTGAAGGCCGTCATATCGATGCCATGGCCCAGCACTGTGACCTTCTCCGGTGAGCCGTAGGGGAAGCTCTGCTCGGAGGCGGTGACGACTCGCTTCACCAGCGGGTAGATGAGGCGCATCTCCCGGTTGATGTGGCGGTGCGTGTACCACTGCACGATCGGAGTGCGCCACGCCCACGGCAGCGCGACCAGCGTGTAGCGCGCGATCATGTGGCCGAAGAGCACATCCGTGCCGGGCATAAACGCCGCCAACGCCCGCTGGAAGGTCCACAGTTCGCGCGGGCGGCTGTAGCCCAGCTCTTTGCCCATGGAGCGCACGCGGACGTTGTCCGGTAGAGCGACCGTGCCTTTTGCCAGACAGATCACGTCCAACCGGTCGATCTGCGGGTGGCGGGCCAGCGCCGCGATCCAACCATGGGCGAAGCCCGCCAGCCAATCGGCGGAGTCGACGCGGCGGGTCAGCATGAGGGCCTTCATCCGGCCAGCTCCAGGGTACGGGCCCACGTCGCGACGACAGCATCCAGGTTGCGGGCGTGGTCGTAGACAGCGAGGACGTGGGCGCGGGCGGCTGCCCCCATGCGGGCGCGGCGGGCCGGATCGGCCAGCAGGCCGGCGATTTTGGCCGCCATGTCCGCCGGATCCTCGATGGCGCACAGCAGGCCGGTTTCGCCGTCCGCGATGATCTGCTGCGCGCCCGCGGTCGCCGTGCTGACGGCTGGTGTGCCGCAGGCCGCCGCCTCGATGAGCACTTTGCCCAGCCCCTCATAGATGGAGCTGTGCACGTAGAGATCGGCCATGGTGTAATAGGCGGGCAGCTCAGCGTGTTCGACCGGGCCCGGGAAGTGCACGCCCAGCGGTGCACCCTGTTCGATGCGCTCCGGTTCGTAGGTGGCGAAGTCCCCGACGAGGACCAGGTGCGCCTCCGGGTGGGTGGCGCGCAGCAGGGCGAACGCTTCGAGCAGGGTGGTGACACGCTTGACCGGACCCGGCCTGCCGACCCACAGCAGCACCGGGCAGCCGAGCGGGATGCCCATCCGTTGGCGCAGGGCCACCCCCGCGGCTGGATCCGGTTGGAAGCGCCCCAGGCGAACGGGCGTGGCCAGCACCGCGATCCGGGCCGGGTCGATGCCCATCGCGACGTACTTGGCCTTTTCCGTCTCGTTGAGCACACGGTGCGTATCCCCCCGGCGGATGACCCACTTACCCAGCCGGTTGAACAGCGCGTAGCGCAGCGGTTTCTCCGCGATCCAATGGCGGTTGTCGAAAAAGTCACTGTGGTTCTGGATATCGAGGGGGACGCCCAACCGCCGCTTTAGCCACACTCCGATCAGGCCGCTGGTGTGGGGTCCCTGGGTGGTGATCAGGTCGATGGGGTGCTCGCGGGCGATCCTGACGCCGATGCGCAACGCATCCGGCAGGAAAGCGGGCCGCGCCGCGGACCGGGTCGGGTAGACAGTGAGGCGGTCGCTGAGTGCGGTCTGCCGGTACCCGTTGGCCCGCGGCGAATAGACGATCATATGCAGATGATCGAGCCGGTCGGCGTATTCGATGTGCCGCTCAGCGACATCCCCCCACCCGCTGAGGATGCGGTCGCTGAGCCCGATCATCAGGACGTTCACAAACCAACAACCCGTGCCTTCGGGTTCTCGACATCCTTCATGGCATTGCGTGAGTCGACCACGATGGCGGCGTGCTCGCCGATCCAGGCGTAGTCGAAAGCGGCGTGGTTGGTCACGATGACGACCGCATCGGCCTCATGCAGAGCCTCTTTGGTCAGCGGGCTGGACTCCATATCTACGCCCTCATGCAGCAGCGACTCGATGTGCGGGTCGTGGTAGGTGACCTCGCCGCCGCGCTCCTGCAGCAGGCCGATCACATCGATGGCGGGGCTCTCACGCGAGTCATCGATGTTGGGTTTGTAGGCCACGCCCAATACCAGGATCTTCGAGCCGTTGACGGGCTTGCGGGCATCGTTGAGCGCGTCGATCACCTTGTCCACCACGTAGATGGGCATGCTGCTGTTGACCTCGGTTGCCAGCTCGATGAAGCGGGCCGTGTAATTGAGGGTCTTCATCTTCCAGCTGAGGTACAGCGGGTCAATGGGGATGCAGTGGCCGCCCAACCCAGGGCCGGGATAGTGCGTCATGAAGCCGAACGGTTTGGTGCTGGCCGCGTCAATGACCTCCCACACGTTCACCCCGAGCTTGTCGCACATCAGGGCGACCTCATTGACCAGCGCGATGTTCACGGAGCGGAACGTGTTTTCCAGCAGCTTGACCATCTCCGCGGAGCGCGTGGAGGAGACGGGCACCACTGTATCGATGATCTTGCCGTAGAGGGCCTGCCCCATCATCACGCAGTTGGGCGTCGCACCACCGATGATCTTGGGTGTGTTGCGCACACCGTAGACCTTGTTGCCCGGGTCGATGCGCTCCGGCGAAAAGCAGATGTAGACATCCTGCCCGACCACAAAGCCGTTGTGCGCGATGCGCGGAATGATCAGCTCGTCGGTGGTGCCGGGATATGTGGTCGACTCCAGCACAACCAGCAGATCGTCGTGGGCGTACTTGGCGACCTCATCGGCAGCGGCGATCACGTAGCTCATGTCCGGGTCTTTGGTCTTGCGCAGTGGGGTCGGCACGCAGATGCTGATCGCATCCACATCGCGGATCACGCTGTAGTCGGTGGTGGCGGAAAGCAGACCCTTTTGCGCCAGGTCGGCGATCAACTCGGTGGGCACGTCGGGGATGTAGCTCTCGCCGCGGTTGAGCATATCGACCTTCGGCTGTGAGACATCCACGCCGATGACACAGTACCCTTCTTTGGCGAATTCAACGGCCAGCGGCAGACCGACGTATCCCATGCCGATGACGGCGATCACCGCCTCGCGCTTCTCAATTTTCTCCAGCAGTGTCATCCTGCATCCTCCCATTTAAGAAGTAAGCGACGATCTCATCAAGCGTCTCGTCGAGTGTTTTGCGTGGTTGCCAACCGATGGCCCCTTTGATCTTGTTGATATCCGGCACGCGGCGGCGCATATCATCAAAGCCCTCCTCGTAGGCCTCGGCGTAGGGCACCAGCCTGATCTCAGAGGGGCTGTCCGTGCGGGCGATGACCCGTTCCGCCAGAGCGTGGATCGTCGTTTCCTCCTGCGTGCCGATGTTGAACACCTCACCAACGGCCTCCTCGCTTTCGGAGAGGCCGCAGATCGCGTCCACCACATCGCTGACGTTGGCGAAACAGCGGCTCTGCTGGCCGTCCCCGTAGACCTGCAGCGGTTTGCCCTGCAGGGCCCACTGTACAAAGCGCGGCACGACCATCCCGTAGCGGCCGCGTTGGCGCGGCCCGACCGTGTTAAACAGCCGGAAGACCACCACCGGCAGGCCCACCTCCTTATGGTAGGCCAGCCCGAGGAACTCATCCAGCGCTTTGGAGGAGGCATACCCCCACCGGCTTTTGGTCGTCGGGCCGAGCAGGCGGTCATCGTCCTCGCTGAAGGGTGTGCGGATCCCGTTGCCGTATACCTCTGAGGTTGAGGCGAGCATCACCTTTTTGCGATAGCGGCGTGCCGTCTTCAGCACGATCTCCGTGCCGCGCACGTTCGTCTCGATGGTGTGGATCGGCTTGTTGACCACCTCAAACACGCCGACCGCCGCCGCCAGGTGGAAGATCACATCACACTCGCTGACGAGGCGGTCCATCACGGCCTCATTCATGATCGTCTCAATGACGATCTGCGCCCGGTCGGAAAGATGGGCGACGTTCTCCAAATAGCCGGTGCTTAAATTGTCAATGAGCGTGACTGAGTAGCCGCGCTCAAGCAGGGTTTCGGCCAGGTGGCTGCCGATGAAGCCCGCGCCACCTGTGATCAACGCTCGTGCCATAGTGTGCCTTTTCGCTCAATCAGTCGGCACGCGATTGTAGCAAGCGGGCTTATCACCACGCAAAAGGCGAGCTAGACATCCAGATCGTACACATCGCTGCGGGCCCACCCGGACTCCGCGGCGACCGCCTTTGCGGCACGGCTGCGGGCCTGACCGGCGGCCAGCCTTTGGCGCAGCGCGTCGCGCACCGCATCCTCACCCCAGACCTGTGGTTCGGCCCCGCCGATGACCAGCACGATCTCGCCGCGCGGCTCGGTGAAATGGTCCAGAGCACCGCTGAGCGTGCCGCGCCAGATCTCCTCGTGCAGCTTGCTGATCTCCCGTGCGACCGCCGCCGGGCGGTCACCGAGGATATCGGCGGCATCAGCGAGCATGTCGCGCAGGCGGTGCGGTGCCTCGTAGAAGACGAGCGTATAGGGCAGATCGCGCACGGCGGCCAGCAGATCGCGGCGCGCCTTTTCCTTCGGCGGCGGGAAACCCAGGTAGAGAAAGGAATCGGTGGGCAGGCCGGAAGCCACCAGGGCCGGGATCAGGGCGGTGGGGCCGGGCAGGGGTTCCACCCGGTGACCGGCCTGAGCCACAGCCGCAACAAGTTCCACCCCGGGGTCACTGAGGCTCGGTGTGCCCGCATCGGCGACAAGGGCGACATCGCCGGTTACCAGCGCGTCGATGAGTTCCGGGATGCGGCGGCGGCGGTTGTGATCATGGTAGCTGGTCTGCGGCGTGTCGATCGCGAAGTGGGCGAGCAGGCGGCCCGTGGTGCGGGTATCCTCCGCGGCGATCAGGTCGACCTCCCGCAGGATGCGCAGGGCGCGCAGCGTGATGTCTTCCAGGTTGCCGACCGGCGTAGGGACCAGGTACAGGGTGCCCATGCGCTTAGGGGGTGTTGTATTCGCTGTTCTGCTCGAAGACGGTCCGCGCCACATTGCGGTTGCAGTCGGCAAGGGTGCGCACGATGATCGGCTCGGAGAAGGGTTGGCCGGTCGTGTTGAGCAGCTGCACCCGGAACTCGGCGGCAAGCGGCTGGTCGTTCACAATAACCTCGAAGCCGCCTGTGCCCAGGTCGGTCTCTGAGCCGGTGTACTGAATGAACTCGAAGTCCGTATCTTCACCGATCACGACCACAGCCAGACCGTTAATGCCCTGCCCTTCCAGATCAACGACCTGCCCGGCGATGCTGGCGTAATTGCAGCCTTCACTGCCGGTGTAGCGTTCATAGGTGACGGCGTTATCCTGAAGGGTGAAGGGATACAGGGAGGGCGTGTTGGTCGCCCCGATGACTGGCCCCGGATTGGTGGCGGTCGGCTGGGCGGTCAGGGTGACGGTGGGTGTGAGCTCCGGCGGGGGCGGCGTGGCCGTCTCTTCGGCGGCTTGCTCATCAACGGCCTCGGCGGCAGCCATCTCGTCAGCGCCCGGCGTAAAGGGGATCAGCGTGGGAGTCGGCGGCCCCAACACAATGGGCTCAGGGCGCTGCGCGATGAAGACCACCGCCACAAGCGCTGCTACGGTTGCCAGCATGAAAAACGCCGCCACGATGTTGAAAAACACGCCGCCGCCCCCCCGGCTGCGTTTGCGGGCACGCGGCGGGCGTTCCTCTTCTAATGTGGCAGGCTGTTCGTAGTAGCTGTCCAGCGGATCGTAGCTGCTCACGGATCAGGAGTCCTCAATCTCACGGAAGACGAGGATGGCCCGGTTTTCCTGGCAGTCGTTGATCATCTCGACTTCAACCACGTCGGAAACGGGCGTGCCGTCTTCTTCTTCCACCTGCACACTGAAGGTCTCGTTGGTTGGTTCATCGTCGACCTCGACTTCCCAGCCGCTGTCACCGTAGGCGGTAGCGGTGCCGGTAGTGGTCGTCTCCTCGAAGCCCGTTCCCGTCACCCGGATAATGAGGCCGACCACGCCATCGCCGTCTGCATCAAGCAGGGTGCCCGCGATGAGAGCGGCATCGCAGCCGCCGTTGTCAGCCGGGTTTTCGTCGTAATCTATGCTGTCGTCTTCCAATTCGTACACAAAAGCCTCCACCGTGGCGGTTGCGGTTGGTGTCGGGGTTTCCTCGTCCTCGTCTTCTTCTGGGGTGGGCGTGGGCGTTTCGGTCGGGTCGAGGGTGCCGGTCGGTGTAATGGTCGGTGTGCTAGTGGCTGTGGCGGTCGGCGTGCCGGTTGGTTCGCGGGTGGGGCCGACCAGCGTGGGTGAAGGGCTTGGCGGCACGAACAGCGTCGGCTCCTCCGCAATGATGCCCCCGACCGTGGCTGGTTCCGGCGTGGGGGCAAATACCGCCACACCGGCGATCACCAGGCAGGCGACAGCGGTGAGCACCACCATGCCGATTGATATGACGTTGTAGAGCGTGTCAGCAGTCCTGGAGGCCATGGTTGTCCCACTTGTGGTTGACCGGAATCAGTAATAGTGTGATCAAAGCGGCAGATCGATCAGCTGCTGGATCTCCGCATCGGCGCGCAGTTGGCCGATCCAATTCTCAACGGCCCGGCGGACGAGGCGCTGGCGGGTGGCTTCGTCCACGGGGCGGGCGTCCTCAAACGCGATAGTCTCCACGATGTGGTAGCCCCAGTCACTGGCGACAACGCCGCTGCGCTCGCCGGGTGCCATGCTGAAGGCCACCTCCTCGACTTCCTGCACCAGCAGGCCGCCACGCGGGAACCAGCCGAGGTCACCGGCGTTGTCGCGGGTGGTCACATCTACCGAGTATTCGGCGGCCAGCTCACCGAAGGATTCGCCCGCTTCGAGCCGTTCAAGCACTTCGTTGGCTTCCGCCTCACTGTTGACCAGAATATGGCGCGCGTTCACATGCTGCACTTCAGCGGGCACATCGTTGACCACATCCTGCAGCAGGGTTTGCGTGGTCAGGTCCACGCGGATCGCCTCGCGGAATTCGTCAATAGTGTAATAGTTGGTGTTCAACCAGCCGTTGAAGAACTCCTCGCCGTTCTCGGCGATCATCGCATCGATCTCGGACTGCACCTGTTCATCGGTGATGGCGATGCCGTTCTCAACCGCATACTGGCGGATGAGTTCGCGTTCCACCAGCAGATTGAGCACCTGCTGCTGGTAGCCCTCTTCACTGTCCGGTTGGGCACCCAGCGAAGCCAGCCCGGCCTCAAAGCGGGCCAGTTCACGCTGGAAGTTCTCCAGGTAGATCGGCTCGCCGTTGACCGTCGCGACCACCTGCGGCTCGCCGGCTGGCTCACCGCCGCCGCCGCTGGTCGTTGGCTCGGCGGCCTGCGTATCGTCGAGGGTAGGCGGGGTGGGCTGCGCACCCGACATACAGGCTGTGAGCAGCCCGGCAGCGAGTACGATGAAAATAAGAAAATGCCTGTTACGCAATAGAAAATCCCTTGATCCATATGCGGGCCCGCGCACGTGCGCGAACCACATCACCGATGTTTCGCCAAAAGTCTACTCGGTTGTGGGGGTTTCTGCAATTGAGGTTAACTCGGCGGGATCAGCTTGTAGGGCGCGCGCATCGATGGGTTGAGCTGACGGTGCCGCCACAGAATATCCCACACGCGCAGCGCCGCCTCGATCTTCACGGGCACATCCATCTTGCTCTGCCCGATGCGCCGGTCCTCAAAGTGGATGGGGATCTCCTTGGAGCGGTAGCCGAGCTTCTCCGCAGCGTAGGTCATCTCCACCTGAAAGTCGTACCCGTTGGAGTGGATGCGCGACAGATCAATGCCGATCAGCGTGTGGCGCCGCCACACTTTGAAGCCGGCTGTGGTGTCCTTCACACTGATGCGCAAGATCACGCGGGTGTAGAAGTTGGCCCACCAGCTGAGCAGCCGCCGGTCGATGCCCCAGCGCTCGTCCCGGCTGCCGCCCGGCACATAGCGCGAGCCGATCACCACAGCATAGTCCTCCAGCAGGTCGAGCATCTGCGGAATATACGCCGGCGAATGTGAGAAATCGGCATCCATCTGCACGATGCGATCCGCGCCCATATCCAACGCCCGGCGGAATCCATCCTTGTAGGCGGTGCCAAGCCCCATTTTGCCTGGCCTGTGGATCAGGTAGACCTGCCCGGGATAGGTGGTGACCAGACCAGCAACTACATCGACGGTGCCGTCCGGCGAGTCGTCATCAACAAAGAGAACAGACAGGTTCTCGATGCCCAACGCCAGGATCGCCTCGGTGATCGGGACGACGTTGTCCGCCTCATTAAACGTGGGTATCACAACGATAGTTTTCATGGGGGCCAGTCTAACCGACCCACCGCGCCGGATCAAGCCCGGGGCCTCACAGTTCTATTGCGACGTGGGCGGCCTGACGATCATCTCAGGCATTTGGGTGGGCTTTTGGCTGGTGGTGGGCACCACAAAGGAAAAGGTGCTGCCTTTGCCCATCTCGCTTTCCACCCAGATGGTGCCGCCCATCAGGTGGATGAGCCGGTAAGCGATCGCCAACCCCAGGCCGGTGCCCTCGTATTCGCGCGTGGCGGAGGCATCCACCTGCTTGAACTCCTCGAAGATCAGCGCCTGATCGGCCGGATCAATACCGATGCCGGTATCGGTCACGCGGATCAGAGCCCACGGGCCATCGCCGGGTGGGGGCTGTACTGGCAGCGGGTCGAAGTCGGCCGTGTTTACACTGACGGCCTCCACCGTGACCGCCCCCTCCGGTGTGAACTTCACGGCATTGGTCACGAGGTTCATCAGGATCTGCAGGATGCGCCCGCGATCCGCATAGAGGGCGGGCAGGTCGCTGTCGATCTGGCGGATCAGCTTGATGCCTTTTTTCTCCGCCAGCGGCCTGACCGCGTTCATGCATTCGTTGAGCACTCCCTCGATCAGGAAGGGGCGAGTGTCGATCTCCATGCGGCCCGCTTCCACCTTGGAGATATCGAGGATGTCGTTGATGATCTGCAGCAGGTGGCGTCCATTGCGCAGCACCTTGTTGAGGCGATCCTGCTGTTTGGGGGAAAGCTCGCCGTACATGCCCTGCGTGAGCAGTTCCGCATAGCCGATGATGCTGTTGAGCGGTGTACGCAGTTCGTGGCTCATCTGCGCGAGGAAGGCGCTCTTGGCGCGGTTGGCGGTCTCGGCGGCCTCCTTGGCCTGTTTCAGCTCGATCTCATGGCGTTGGCGCTCGCCCAACTCGGATTGAATGGCCTCGTACAGGCGGGCATTCTCCACGGCCTGAGCGGCTGCCGCGGCGACGTTTTGCACCAGGTTGATCTCATCCGGACTGAAGATACGCGGCTCAATGGCATCCACACCCAGCGTGCCGACGATCTCGCCGCGCAGCACCATCGGGACCAGCAGCAGCGAGACCGTGCCACGGGTGCTGAGCACCTCACGGGCGGCATCCAGCCGGGGATCCGCACGGATATCGATGGAGATAAATGGCTGCCGCTCCTTGAAGACGTGTTCAACCGAAGCGTTGCCTTCCACAGGGAAGACCGCGCCCAATGCGGATTGCAGGCCGGGCTGCGTGTACTCGGCGATGACCTCCAGTTGGGTGCCCTCGTCATTGAGCAGGGCGAATCCGGCCAGCGGCAGGTCCAGCGCTTTGGCCAGTTCCTGGCACATGGTGGAAAGGATGAAGCTGGCATCCAGCGTGGAGGTGGCTGTGGCGATGACCCGGTTCAGCAGGAGCGACTCGCGCAGCTGCCGCTCCAATTCCTCGGCGAACTGCTGGCGTTCGGAGACATCGCGGATGTGCATCAGCAGGGCGGGCTGGTCATCGTAGTTGATCCGGCTGATCTTGATCTCGGCGGGTATGGCGTCGCCGTTCGCATTGTAAACCGTCGTGTTGACAAAACGGGCGGTGTTCTCACTGATGCGCCGCAGTTCGCCCGCGAGTGCGGCCCGGTGTTCTTCCGGCGCGACCTCAGGCAGCGTGCGCCCGGTCAGGCTGCCGGTTTTCAGCAGGGCGGATGCGGCCGGGTTGGCATCCAGAATGGGGCCCTCCGGCTGCATGACGATGATCGCGTCCGGGGAGGCGTTGAACAGATCATGGAAGATGGCCTCCTGACGGGCGATCTCGGCCTGCTCACGCTCCAAGGCCAGGGTCTGGTCCTGCAGGCGGGTGGTCAGGGCGCGGATGCTGCCAAATGCCAACGCGCCAATGAACAACAGTACATAGCCAAACGGAAAGGCCAGGACAGTTGCCAGCCCATCGTCCCCCGTCACTTCCAACAGCAGGATGTTCAGTGGGATGGCGAGCACAGCAGCCACCAGCCCGGCGGGCAGGCCGCCGAACCAAGCCGCCACCAACACCGGCAGCGCGACAAGGGCCGTCGCTGCGGAGCTTGTGGACGGGGCGATGATCAGGTAGACCGCTGCGTAAAGCAGAACCGCGGCAGCAATAAGCCCTATGCGGGCAGACACAGACAGGGATCTGGCAGAGTTCGGCATGCATATCGCTTTCTATCGGACCGTGCTGCCCTCTATGATAGCACGCTTCGCAGTGAGGGAAAGTCAGTCATCCGGCAGGGTGGGCAGCACATACAGCCACCAGTAGGGTTTGGGCGGGTAGGCGGGTTCAAGGCGGTCGTCGAGCACGAAGGGGGCTTCGTCGACGAGTTTGCGCATTTTGCGGTCAGCAACGATCAGGCGGGTGATCAGGCTGCTGCCGTCAAGGGCGTGGGCGGCCACCTGCCGGGCGAAGGTCAGGGTGCTGCGGCTGCGGGCCTGCATCGGGTATTCGCCCAGATAGCGCGCGGGGGCATCCTCCACCTCATCCACATAGAGGGCCCACTGTCGCAGGCGGGCGCGGACCTCACGCACGGCTTTCTGTTCGGCCTGCACGACCCACTTGTCCAGATGGGCATGAGCCAGCCCAACGGCGTGGTCCAGTCGGGCGGCCTGCTGGCCGGACAGATCGGCGCGCAGGGCATCGAGTTGGTGGGCGCGCAGCAGCATACCGCCAATCGTGCCCAGAGTCAGCGGGCGACGCATCCCTATGCGTGCCCGCACCGGCCAGTAGAGCGTTTTGCTCAGCAGATACAGTTTGAGGTCAGCCGCCATCGATTCGACGACCTGTAGATCCGATTCTAGATTGAGCACAAACCTACCGGAGCGTTATCCACTCGACCGTGACATCGCTGCCGCGCCCCAACGTATGGGAGACGCGCAGCGTCGGCACACGGCGCTCCTGAAGCCACCAAATCGCGAGGCCAAGACCCAACATCACCCCGATTACCAGTGCAGCACGTGGCATCCACTTCATCAGGCTTTGCTCAGCCGCTTGAGCTCAAGCACGGTCGGGTCGCCCTGGAGTTCGTTCCAGCGGCGGTTGCCGGCAGCTGCATGCCACTCATAGACCTGCTGGCCCTGGCGGTTGCGATAGGTCACTGCGGCGGGTCGTGCCAGCACACGCTGGGATATGCCATCCATAATCTGGTGGAAGGCCTCGGTTTCCGGGCCAGCCAGCAGGAGCCATTCGCCCGGCTCCCATTCCATGCGGATCGCGTCGCCGTGTAGATCGCCCACGCACTGGTAGGGGGCTTCAGCCCGTGTGCACTGCCAGTACACATCCACGATGCGCGCGCTCCAGAATGTGTTGTTGATCCGTTCCGCGATCAGGTAGGGGATCGGCTCTGGCTGCGTATAGAACCATGTCGAAGCGTTGGTCATAATCGTTTTTCTTCCATGCGGGTAGAAACGAACAGCAGCTAATGGTACCCGATCTGCCCGGTTCAGTCGAGTGCTGCCTGCGCCTCGTTGATCCGCTGGCGAATGGTCAGCAGGTCCGGCGGGTAGCCGGTGCGGGTCAGGTATTCTTCGTAGAAGACGATGGCATCCGCATACTGGCCAAGGCCGAAGAAGGCATCGCCCAGATCGCGGTAGATCGGATCATGGCGGATACCGTAATTGAGCGAATCTTCGAAGTCGCCGATGGCCTCAGCGTAGCGGCCCGTCTCCAGGTAGATGTAACCGCGCGTGTGCAGCGTGTGCGGGCTGACCGGATCGTAGCTCAGGGAGATATTGGCGTACTCCAAGGCGGGCTCGTAGATGCCTTCCAACGCTAGGAACCACGCGCGGTTGTTGTAGCTGCTGGCCAACCCGGCTGCATCCAGGCTAGCCAGACCGCCCTCCCAGATGCCGCGTGCCACGTCATGGTCGCCTTGCAGCCAATAGACCATGCCGCGCCGGGCGATGTACACCTCGTTGTCCGGCACCTGATCGATGAGTGCCTCATAGTCATCCAGGGCGGCCCCGTACTGCTCATGCTGCAGATTGGCGCGCGCGCGTGCCTCCAGTATGGCCGCCCGTAGGTCGCTGCGATTGGCGAGGTCAAGGGCCATATCGAAGTCGGCACGGGCACCTTCTAGGTCGCCGAGATCGGCACGGGTCCTGCCGCGCCACAGGTAGAGCTCTGCATCGGTGCTGTCCACCGCGACAGCGGCATCCAGCGCCTGCAGGGCGGCCCGCAGATCGTAGGTGGCGGTGTAGGCTTCCGCGCGGCCCCGCAGCGCATCGAGGGCGGTTGGATCGAGGGTGAGTGCCGTATCGAAGTCGGCCAGTGCCTCATCGATCTCAGCGCGGATGATATGGACCCGGCCCTGCTGGATGTAGCCCAGCGGGCTGTCAGGGGCCAGTTGGATGGCCTGCTGTGTGGCGGCCAATGCATCATCGAACGCGCCGAGTTCCTGCAGCAGGATCGCCTCCATCACGTAGACAGCCGGATCGTCGAGGCCCGGCGCGGTGAGCTCGGCCAGCGCCTCGTTGAGATTGCGGCCCATCCTACGTAAGGCTTCGGTGCGCAGCAGAATGGCAGTCAGGGTGTCTTCCTGCGGGGCAGCGAACTCTGCCGCCCACAGATCGCGGCTGAACAGATAGACCATCGCAGCGGCATGGTCGGCTGTGGCTTCCGGCAGCGCCGGGTCAAAGGGTATCGTCGCCGGAAGGACCTCATTGATCGGCTCGCGCGTGGTGATCATCACGGTGTCACCGCCGTCCCAAACGATCAGGGAGGCGTTGTATTCGGCCAGCAGTGCCTCCGCCTGCGCGGTGGTTGTAACGGTTCGGCGCAGCCGTTCCACCTTGATGCTGCTGTAGGCGGATGTATAGGACGGCTGCGAGGATCCGACTGCATCCACCAGGTGGTTGTCAAGCGCCACCACACCCGGGACGCGAGTGACCAGGGCCATCGTCTCATATTCGCCGGCGGGCCGGACGGGCCCGTAGCCGCGCGGCAGCGTGTTCAACAGCAGGTTCCAGCCGAAGAAGACCCCCGCCACAAGCAGGGCGACAGGGGCCAGAGCCATCAGGCCGCAGCCTGCCAGCGTCAGACGTCGTACAAACGGATCCGGGAAGAGCTGGGCAAACATGGTCTACTCGCCTTGCAGCACGGTCACTGTTTGGTACGGGATATCGATATCATGCTCCTGAAAGGCGGCGCGCAGGGCGGCCATCAGGCGATTGTGGGCCTCGGCGAAGTCGTGTGTGTTCATGTTGATGAAGTAATAGAACTTGCCCTGCAACGCCGAGTCGCCGAAATCCTCCATCACGATGAAGGGGGCCGGATCGTCCGCGACGCCATCTACACTCTTGGCCGTTTCCATGATCGTTTCAAGGGCCGCGGAGAGATCCTCGCCGTAGCCGATACCAAGACTCAGTTCACGGCGGCGGTGGGTATAGGCCGAGTAGTTGGTCAGCACGCCGTTGTAGATCAGGCGGTTGGGCACGACGACCATCAGGTTATCCAGCGTTTTGATGGTGGTGGCGCGCGTCTGGATCACCGTGACAAAGCCATGTGTATCCTCAATCTCAACCAGATCGCCGATCTTGAACGGTGCGCGCAGCAGCAGCAGGGTGCCCGCCACCAGGTTCTCGATGGTATCTTTGAGCGCAAAGCCGACCACAATGCTGGTGACACCCAGCCCGGCGACCAACCCGCCCACATCCACGCCGAGAATGGCCAAGGTGACGATCCCGGCGAGGGTCAGCCCGAGCACATACACCACGTTGACGATGAGCTGTTCGGCGGCCAGCGGTGCATTGACCCGGTGCGTGGCATTGATCACCTGTTGGCGCAGCGCCCGCACGATGAAAAACGCCACGATGCCGATCAACAGGCCGATGACCAACCGTGGGGAGAAGGCGATGGCGTCGGCCATCATCTGCTGGATCTGCGCGATGGCGTCCTGTACGGCCTCCTGGAACATGCCCGAGAAATCCATTGGGATCCTTTCCGGTTGTCTTTACCTGCCTAGTGTAACACGATCAGACAAGAAGGCTGACAATGCCCCCGAACACCGCCCCGCCGACGACCAGCCACAGCGACGACACCTTAAACCGGAACAGGGCCACCGCTGCCGCGATCCCGACCAGGACACGCAGCACATCAAAGGGGAGGCCCAGCCCCAACGGCTGCCCGATCGCCGCATCGACCCCATAGGCGGCTACCGCCAGCTGAATGGTCACCGCTGCCATCAGGCCGAGGGCGGCCACGTTGACCCCATCCAACACGCTGCCGAGGATCTTCGACTCGCGGATCTTGGGGATGATCGGGTTGGTGATCGCCACGGCAATAAACGACGGGATGAATATCCCAAGGGTGGCCAGTATCGCACCGGGGAAGCCGCCCAGCACATACCCGATGAACGTCGCCGTGGTCACGATGGGGCCGGGCGTCATCTGGCCGATGGCAATCGCGTCGATGAGCTGGTCTTCCGTCAGCCAGCCAAGCCGCGTCACGAAGTCGTCCTGCAGGAAGGCGAACAGCGTGTAGCCGCTGCCGTACAACAC
>JAADYX010000396.1 GCA_010092885.1 Chloroflexota bacterium
CCCGCTACTTTCTATGGAACCCAGATCTGTTTTTCCCGCAGCAGCGCGCCGTCTACCTCGCGCACGATTTCGCCATTATGACGCATATAATCGGCGGTGTGCTGGCCATGGCCTTGGGGCCATTCCAGTTCCTCAACAAGCTCAGGCTCAAGCGGCCGGGGCTGCACCGCACGGTGGGGACGATCTATCTGCTCGGCGTGTTGGCCGGTGCCTCAGGCGGATTCTATATGGCGTTCCACGCTTTCGCCGGGATGGCGGCCACACTCGGCTTTGCCGCGCTGGCCGCAGCGTGGCTGATCACGGCTGTCCTGGCGTATGCCGCCATTCGTGCCGGCAATGAAGCCGCCCACCGCGCCTGGATGATCCGCAATTTCGCGCTGACTTACGCCGGTGTGACCCTGCGCCTCTGGATAAATCCGCTGATGATGGCGTTCGGCGAGGTAACCGGCTACGAGATCGTGGCGTGGCTGTGCTGGGTGCCCAACCTGATCGTCGCGGAGGCCATCATCCGGGGCTGGCTGCGTGCACGGCGCACCGCCGGCGATGATCTCCCGGCGCAGGCGCGGCAGCGTCTATCATAGTATGCCGAGGACTCTCAGCACAATGGGTGTCATGGAGAAGGCGTTGCCGATGTAATGCATCACAAGCGGGACAGTGGTTTTGCCTGTCTTGTAGAACAGCAGGACTGTAATGAGCGTGGTCGGCAAGATGGTAAGCAGCCCCCACCACTTGAACATGTGCCCGAAGAACCACCATGGCAGCCATTGAACGGCAATCAAGGCGAGCCCGGAATAGGCTTTCGCTTGCCGGGGAAAAATGTAGCCACGGTACCAGAGTTCCTCTGCTGCAACGCTAATTAGCAGCACGCCGGCCATAGCAGCGATAGCTGGCGCACCGCCGCGCACCAATTCTTCCAGGGCGGTCTCCGAGAGTTGAGCCACAGGTGGGTACGGAATGATGCCCGTTTCCAGCACGCGCCCTTCCAACCAGCCAAAGCTCAGTGCAGCGATGGCCTCCGCGACAAGCGCTGCAAGGATCCACAGCCAATCACGCCCAGTAAGCGGGCCCAGGCGGTATCGATCACGGAAGGCTGCCCACTGCCATGGCTGCCCGGTAAAGCCGTACGCGGCCACAGCGCCCATCAATATGAGACTGAGCGGTACGGCATACGCGATGAGATAGCTGTTAGCCGCGCTCACGCCGCTGCGATGCAGGGCGGGCATCAGCCCGTGAACACCTGCGATCATCAGCAGGCCGGGCAGGATGAAGAGCGGCAGGCTTTTTAGTAAGGGGAGTGGTGTTTCTTCCGCTTCGTGTGAGAAGGTCTGTGTGGTCTGCAACTGAAACTCGCCTTTGCGTTGTTGTGATTCAATAATCTATACGCGGCACGGGCGGCGTAAGTTGTATGGCAGCCTCTCGGGTCCGGTGAAGATGAAGCGGGTGCACTCTTGCAGTACGGGTAGAAGGTGTCTACGTACGTATGGCCGCTCGCTGCGGAGCGAACAGCATCCATGCTTAGGACTCGGCAAGCATTTCCTGAACAGCTTTCCCAATCTCGAAGTAGCCCGGCAGCGTGTCGTGCCACAGCAGGCCCACCTCGACTGCCAAACCGGGCAGCAGTGCGGTTTGGTAGCAGCCGTCGTCATCGAGAGCGGCGTCCTGATAAACGCCGTCGCTGTTCAGCCGGTAGAAGTGACACAGGCTGCGCAGCGGATCGATGATCCAGTATTCCTGCACACCAGCCTTTTCATACTCGGCGAACTTGTGACCATAATCACGAACGACGCTTTCAGCGGAAACAACTTCAATGCACATATCAGCCGCGCCAACCATGGCTATGTCGGTCAGTTCGCCGGGGTTGCTGTTCAGGATGACCTGCAAATCAGGTTCGCGGCGCGAGTTGGTGATGTCAATACGCATCACAAAGGGGGCGGCTACCACCTGACCTATGGGGTTCAGCGCAAGGTAGGCGGTAAGCAGATTTCTAAGGTAATCTGCCAGGCGGTCGTGTTTCAGGGAAACAGGTGACATTTTGATCACTTCTCCATTGACCCACTCATGGAAATCATGAGCGTACGTCGCCATGTATTCCTCGGCGCTGATGGCCTGGGATTCCGCTGGTGGTTTGGAGCGGCTGATCTTGTTTTCGGCTGCGGCTTGTTCAGCCATGGTGACCTCCTTGGGAGGATATGCCCGATCCGGGTGTCACCGGGCCGTTTGGTTCGAGTAGGGCGGGTGGGATTCGAACCCACACTCCTGTGAGGGAAGCGGATTTTAAGTCCGCCGCGTCTGCCATTCCGCCACCGCCCCGATGGCTGAAGTATACCATCGGGGCGGTGGGGTGCAACGACTGTCTACAGAGCGTAGATAGCGCCGAACTTGCTTTCCAGATAGGCGATGTACGGCTCCGCGGTGAACGGCTGCCCGGTGGCGCGTTCGGCCAGCTCGGGGAAGGTGTACTTGCCGCCGTGCCGCTGGATCTTCTCGGCGAGCCAGCCGGTCACGGGCCCGATGGTGCCCTCCGCGATCTCGTCTTCCACGGCGGGGCGTTCAGCCTTCAGCGTGTCCCACAGCTGGCTGGAGAAGATGCTGCCCAACAGATAGTCCGGGAAGTAGCCGATCCCGCCCTGCGACCAGTGGATATCCTGCAGCACGCCCTGTGCGTCATTCGGCGGCACGATGCCCAGGTAGCTTTCCATACGGTCGTTCCACGCTTCAGGCAGGTCAGCGACCGCCAGCCGCTCGTTGATCACCTCGTTTTCCAGCTCAAAGCGCAGCATGATGTGCATGCCGTAGGTGACCTCATCGGCCTCCACGCGGATCAGGGACGGCTCGGATTTGTTGATCGCGCGGTAGAAGGTCTCCAGGTCGGTGTCTTCCAACTGGGGGAAGGTCTCCTGCAGCAGCGGGTAGAAGTGCTGCCAGAACGCGCGGCTGCGCCCGATGATGTTTTCATAGAAGCGCGACTGCGACTCAGCGGTGGCCAGCCCGTAGCGGAACGGCAGCCGGTACAGCTCCGGATCCAGCTGTTGGGAATGGATGCCATGCCCGGCCTCGTGCAGGGTGGCCATCATGCAGGCAGGCAGATAGTCCTCCTCAACGCGGGTGGTCAGGCGCACATCCAGGTAGGAGGTCCCCCCTGTGAACGGATGCGTGGAGAGATCCAGCCGCCCGTGGTTGAAGTCAAACCCGACCGCTTCCGCCAGCCGCCTGCTGAAGGCGATCTGGTCCTCAGCCGGATAGTGGCGGTGCAGCACGCTGCGGTCGACGGCGTCCGCGTTTGCCGCAATGCCGTCGATCAGCGCCTTGAGCCGCGGCTTGAGTGCGCTGAACTCCTCGTTGATCAGGTCGTAGGTCAGGCCCGGCTCGAACTGGTCGACCAGGGCGTCATACGGGTTCGCGTCGTAGCCCAGCGCCTCGGCGATGCGCACGGCGATGTCGAACTGCTTTTCCAGATGCGGCTGGAAGATCGAAAAATCGGATGTGGCGCGGGCTTCCTTCCAGGCCTCGCGGCCTACGGCGCTGGCTTCCGCGCGCTCGATGATCAGCGCCATCGGGATCTTGACCCGCTTTTGGAACTCACGCCAGACGACGCGCACTATCGCCGCCTCATTGGAGTCTTCCGCGCTGCCGTTCGGCCCCTGGTCGTGCAGAGTTTGCAGCAGCTCCCCCAGCGATTCGTCGGTGTAGTGCTGGTGCACCAATCCGGCAAGGGTGCTCATCTGGTGCGCGCGCGATCGGGTCGCACCGGGCGGCATGTAGGTCTCCTGGTCCCAGGAGAGCAGGCCGTATGCCCCCTGGATATCCGAGATGCGCGCGAGCTTGGCCCGCAGGGTGGCAAGCTTGTCGGCTTCCATAGTGGTTCTCCTTCTTCCTTCTGACGGATGTGAGACAATTGTCTAATAACTAGTATACGGCACTCGCCGCACAGGTCAAACCAGCGCCTCAAAGGGGTGTGCTGCCGTTTACGGCCGCGGCTGCAGGCAGCGGCTACTCGTAGTCCAGCACCTCACGGACCGTCAGCAGTTCGGCGCGGCGGGCGGGGGCCCAGCTGGAGATGATCCCGATCACGACGACGATGGCCAGCCACACCAGCAGACCCATCACAGAGTACTCGTAGACCAGATCGGTTTCCATCACGATGCGGACCACCGCCCCGGCCAGCACCAGCCCCACCGGATAGCTCAACCCCGCGGCCAGCACCCAGCTGATCAGCCCGACCACGACGCCCTCGATGATGACCACCTGCCGGATCGCGCCGTTGGAAGCGCCGACCGCGCGCAGCACCCCGATCTCGCGGGTGCGTTCGAAGACGTTCATGCCCATGGTGCCCGTCAGGCTCAGGCCGCCGACCACCGCCAGCAGCCCCGCCATGATGATCAGCACGATGACGATGATATCAAACGAGTTGCCGAACTGGGCAAAGGCCGAATGCTGGGTTTGGCTGGGGCGGTCGCTGAGCCCGGCGGTGTCAAAGCGCTCTTCAAGCTCCGCGGCGACGGCATCCTGTACGGCTGGGCTGCCGACCGCCTCGCGATCCGTGCGGACGTACACCGTGTTGACCTGGTTCTGCTGGCCGCTGATCCGGTTGAAGGTCGGGTAGCTGACGTAGATCCGCGGGCCGATCAGATGGCGGGATGTGATGCCGGCCACCTCAAACTCGCGGTCGCGCCCGTTGACCGCCACCGTGATCACATCGCCCAGCTCGATGCTCGGATCGCGGATCAGCAGGTCCTCATTGATGACAACCTGGCTGGTGTCGTCGGAGCGGATCCAGCGGCCCTCCAGCAGCAGCGGTTCGACCGTGACTATGTCTTCAGCCGGCGTGGCGAAGATCGCCAGCTCCTCGCCCTCTTCGCTGCCTTCCACGTCCAGCACACCGGTGACCGTCGCCCACCCCTCCGCCACGGTGACGCCTTCCACGCGCATGGCTTCACGCTCCACGGTGGGGAAGGACGCCCCCCCGGGGATGCTCAGTGCGGCATCATAGTTGAAGTAGCGGCGGATCTCGTCGACGGCGCTGGTCAGCGAGGCCCGTGTGGAAAACACGCTCACGAACATCGCGCCGGCCATGGTCAGCGTGATCAGGGTGAAGGCCAGCCGGGCCTTCTTGCGGAAGGTGTTGCGCAGGCTCAGCATCACCGGCGGGCTGAGCGCCTTGATGCCCAACAGGGCCCGCTCAATGAGGCCGCGCTTGCCCTCGCCGCTGATGCCGTTCTGGTAGATGGCGTCGTACACACTGATGCGCGTCCCCGCCACGATCGGGTACATGGCCACGAGCACCGGCATCAGCAGGCCGATCGCGGCCATCAAGAGCACGATCTGCCAGGAGAGGTTGATGGTGCCGATGTTGTAATTCAGGAAGCTGGCCGCAATCCCCGAAAGGCCCCACGACCCGACCAGCCCCAGCGGGATCGCCACGACCAGCGCCACCACGCTGAAGACCACCACATTGGCCAAGTACATCTGCACGAGCTGGCCGCGCACCGCGCCCACCGCCCGCATGATCCCGATCTGCTGGATCTGCTGGTTGAGCATCGCTGAGATGGTGTTGATCACCAGCCCGCCGCTCAGGAAGATGGCCAGCACGCTCATCACCTGTAGGATCAGGATGAAGCCGTCCATCTGGTTCTGCGCCCAGTACTCGCCCGGATCGGCATCAAAGCCGGGGATCTGTACGCTGCCGACCTGGTAGCCCGCCGGTTCGATGGTCCGGTCACGGATGATGCCGCCGGTATCCAGCACGCTCTCGCGGTTGAAGTCCTCGTCAGCCACGACGATATCCAGCCGGTTGTAGTAGGCCGGTTCGCCCATCCAGTTGAGCGTTTCCATGGAGAGAAAAGCGGTGTGGATGCCGGTAATGGTGTAGGGCGGGATGTGCACGTCGTGCACCACGCCTGCCACACGCAGAGCGTAGACCAGGTCGTCGACTTCAACCTGAACGGTGTCACCCACACCCGCCCCGAGCGCATCGGCGGTGTCGCGCTCCAGCAGGATCTCACGCAGGCCCGGCACGCCCGTGCCCGCCTCGATGCCCAACCGGCTCACGGTGAAGTCCTCGAAGTCCTCAACAACGGTCAGGTCCAGCGTTTCCAGGTCGCGGTCCGCTGTGCCGATCTGTGCGGACTCCACGCGGCGGGCCTGCACCGTATCGACCTCCCGCATGGCCTCAACCGCGCGCGCCAGATCCAGCTGGAAGGGCGAGACGTAGATATGCAGGTGGGCGGGGTTGCCCTCCGGGTAGGTGCCGAACAGGTCGCGCTCGATCATGCGCCAGCCGTTGTTGATCATGCCGACGGCCGCGATGCCGATCGCGATAGAGAGGATCACCAGGATGGACCGGGACTTGTTGCCCCAGATGTCCTTCAGGATTTTACGCCACCGGGTATGGATTTCCATGGGTGCTGCTCCGCTGCGAGTGGGTGGTCAGGCGGGTTGTGCGGCCCGGATCCAGGCTTCACTGAGGGCCCACATGCGCTCCCAGTTGGCCGGATCGGTGGTGCCGCCTTCGCTTGGCTCTGCCTGCTTGTCCTTCCAGTACTGGCCTGTTGCCCCGGCGACCTCATCGGATGCCGCCAGATAAACGCTGGTCTCGGCCCCCTTTTCCGGTGACCGGCTGAACGGCCTGGCCAGGGCACCCAAGACGTTCATCAGCGGGCCGTTGTTGCGTCCGAAGCCAGTAGCCACCAGCCCCGGATGCACGGCATTGACCGTGACACCGGTGCCTGCCAACCGCCGGGCCAGGTATGTCCG
>JAADYX010000397.1 GCA_010092885.1 Chloroflexota bacterium
AATGAGAACTGGGACCCGGTCATCCGCACGGATGAGAACGGCATCGAGTGGGCGCTTGTGCCACCCGGCACGTTCACCATTGGTGTTGAGGGCGGCGGCCGTTTCCTGATCCCATCCGAGATCACCGTTGAAGAGCCCTTCTGGATCATGGTGAGCGAGGTCACGGAAGAGATGACCGACAGCATCGGCTTCGACTTCCCGCGTGAGGACGCTTTCGCTGACCGGTCCTTCCCGCGGGTCAACGTGCAGTGGCAGGAAGCCCGCGATGCCTGTGCCGCGTTCGGCGGCCGCCTGCCGACTGAGGTCGAGTGGGAATATGCCGCCTCCGGCCCCAGCGACTGGCTCTACACCTATGAGCCCGGCCCTGCGTTGAACCAGCCTGGCTTCATTGTGAATGCCACCAACGCCGGTACTGCTGGGCCGCCAGGGCAGTTCCCTGAGAACGCCTCCTGGGTTGGTGCCCTGGATATGCTCGGCAACGTGCAGGAGTGGACGCTGAGCGCATTCCTGGAGTTCCCGTACGATGAAGACCGCGCCGAGAATTACCAAGCATTGGAAGGCGGCCAGGGCCGCGTGCTGCGCGGTGGCTCCGCTGAGATCGGCATTGACAACATCGATACGGCGGCCCGCTTCTTCCTTGATCCGGAAGCTTCTGGCCCGAACCTGCCGGGTGATGTCGGCTTCCGCTGCGTCGCTGAATTCTAACCACAACCGAATCCGAACTACAGAGGGGGGTGCCTGTGCGCCCCCCTTTTCGATCAAGCAAGCCTGGAGAGAACGAGTATGATCCCCCTGAACTACGTCCGTCCCAGCCCGGCTGACCAACACGCCGCATCCCGCTCCTTTATGGAGACGATGATCACCCGGCGCACCGTGCGCGATTTTTCCAGCGAGCCGGTGCCGTTCGAACTGATCGCCAACGCGATCCGGGTGGCGGCCAGTGCACCCAGCGGAGCCAACCAGCAGCCCTGGACTTTTGTCGTCATCAGCGATCCGGCGGTTAAGGAGCGCATCCGGCAGGCGGCGGAAGCCGAAGAACGTGAGAGCTACGAACGCCGCATGAGCGACGAATGGCTGGAGGCCATCGCGCATTTGGGCACTGACTGGCATAAACCCCATCTCACCGACGCCCCCTACCTGATCATCGTGTTCAAACAGGCCTACGGCCTGAAGGAAGATCTGGAAACGGGCGAGCAGGTCAAGGTCAAACACTACTATGCTGATGAGTCGGTGGGCATCGCCACGGGGATGCTGCTGGCCGCGCTGCACATCAGTGGGTTGGTGACCCTGACCCATACGCCCAGCCCGATGGCTTTCCTGCGCACTATCTGTGACCGGCCTGAAAACGAACGGCCTGTCGTGCTCATCCCGGTGGGCTATCCGGCCAGGGATGCGCAGGTGCCGGATATCAGCCGCAAGCCGCTGGATGAGGTGCTGGTACACATCGGCTGAGGGCGTTGGTATAATGCCCTGTATCCGATTGACCTATGGAGGAGCTATGCAGCGTCTGCTGATCGTGCTCACGCTGGCCGCCGCGCTGACCCTGGCCGCCTGTGATGACACACTCGATGACAACGTCGCCACCCTGAACGCCGCGGCCACCCGTGCCGCTGGGGGCGACTTCACCGATGAGGGCGGTGAACCCGGTGAACCCGAGGCCACGCCCACCCCAGAACCGACCGAGGTACCCAACCAGTTCGACCTGACCGCCGACCCTAATGCGCTGTTGGTGCAGGCGTGGGGCCGGGTCAACAGTCTGCCCGCGGGCGAATCGTTTACGATCATCGCCACCGAACGCCAAATGCAGACGTTCATCCTGGATATCCTCAACACGCAGGGCTTCAGCGATGAGGTACAGGGCGGCCAGCTGGAACTCGGCAGCGGGCAGGTCCGGTTGAGCCTGGCCTTGGTGGACCAGAACGGCACCTTCGGCGCGGGTGATTTCACCTTCCAGCCGACGTTGGACGATACGCGCTTCCGGCTGAACCCGCGCGGCGCGGACCTGGGCGGCCTGGAGATGCCGGACAACTTCCTGACGGCGGTCGGGGATACCGTGTTCTATGCCTTCAAGGGCGCACCCACCGAAGCGCTGAGTGCTGTCGACCTGGAGCAGATCGGGCTGGACAACGCCCAGCTGCTGGTCCGTGGCACCACCCGCTGAGATCCGGTCGGCACGCGGCAGGCGGGCGGTCCGCAGTGCCATTGTCACCACCGTGATCGCCATTCCGCTGCTGCTGGCGGCGCTGCGCCTGGTCGGCGTGCCCGCGCAGACGGTCACACCGGGTGTGTGGATCTATGCGGGCGTGCTCAGCGTGGCACTGACGATCACGCTGGGCTCACGGCTGATCCTGCTGCGGGACTTCGAGCAGGCGATGGCCGCCTTGCAGCGCGAAGAGTACGAGGCGGCCATTGTGGGGTTTGCCCAGTACCTGGACTTCCTGGCGGCAAATCCCTTCTTCGATGAGTGGCACTGGCTGCTCCTGCTAACCGCTGATCGCTACCCGCTCAGCGAGATGACCCTGTGCAACCTCGGCTATGCGCACGCCCAGATCGGCGATCTGGGGCGTGCACGCTCGATCTACAACCGGGTGCTCGCCGCCAACCCGGTCAATGACATCGCCCGCGCGGCGCTCAACGCGATAGATGAGTTAGAAGCGGACTATGCGTAGGTTGATCCTGTTCGCCGGGCTGCTGCTGGCGGCGTGTGTGCCCGCCCCGCAGCCCAACATCGAGGCGATCCCCACGGTTGATCTGACCGATGAACCCGAACCGTCCACAACGCCCGCGGCAGTCGCCCTGCCTGAACAGGGCGCTGTGCCGACTGCGACCGATATCCCGGCCACGCCGACCATACCGCCGACCCTGCCGCCGCTGCTCACCCTGCCGGACGCGGAAGGCGTATCGCTGGTGTGTGAGTCCAACGCGCTGCGCGTCACCCTTGCGAGCGACAGCGCACCCGTCAGCCGGATTGAGGCCAGCGAAGACCGGCTCTACCTGCTCATCGAGGGCGGAGTGTATACGCTGCCCGTCGCCGAGGCCGCAGAGGGCATGCCCGATCCCCTGCTTGTGCCCGGCGATCCGGTGGGATCGCGCGCCGTGCAGGAACTGCAAGACCTGGCACTCGACAGCGAACGGGACCGGCTGTACGCGCTGGACAAATCCGGCAGCATCTACCGGCTGCCGCTGGAAGGCGGCCCGGCAGAACTTGTTTACGATTCGCGCGATATCGGGTTGGTGGTCGGGCCGCAGCTGCTGGCCATTGATGTCGATGAGGCGGGCCGCATCGCCGCGCTGGACTCGGCCAACGGTTACATCTGGGTGCCGCGTGACCCGCGCGACCTGCGCGGCATTGCGACCAGCACCGGCCTGACCAGCGGGATCGATGTCGCCCACCTGGACGGGCGCTTCTATGTCATGCGGCAGGATGCGGCCATTCTGGAGGTGGATGGGGAGGAGGGTGCCGACGCCTGGCAGGACGCCACCGGGCGCAGACTGGCGCTCTCCCTGAAGGTCTCCCGGCACCTCGGGCCGCCGCTTTTCCTGACGGTGGATGGCGTCAAGCGGGAGGTGGTGGGCATCCAGCCGGAGGGGGCCGTGCCGGTCACGCGGCATGTGTTCGCCTTCCCGCAGATGGGCCTGCTGCGTGATGCGGCTTTCGCCGGGGGGCGGCTGTACGCCGTCGCCGACAGCGATCTGTACATCTACCCGCGCACATCGGAAGTGGGTGAAACCGAAGCAGCGGGCTGCCCCTACCCGGAGACCTTCGCCGACCCGACCCTGTACGGCATCGATGTTGTGCGGCGCACGTCCGGCTTCACCTTCCCGATTGAGGACGGCACGCTGCCGGTCTGGCCGCGGATCTATCCGGGGGCGGCGCGGCTGTACCGGGTGGGGGTCCACCGCGGATTGGACATCTACCAGTGGAACGCGCCGCAGGGCTTCCGCGCTGGGTGGCCGATTGTCGCGATTGAGGGCGGACGAGTCAGCACGGCGACGGTGCCCTACGACGACCTGACCTCGGTGGAGTTCTACGAGATGCTGGATGCTGCCCGTGAAATCGGCACGACACCCGAGGACACGCTGGACCGCCTGTACGGCAAGCAGGTGATCATCGAGCATACGGGTGGGTTCTGGACGCGCTATGCGCATATGTCGGACATCGACGAGGCTATCGATCTCAACGGACCGGTCTCACGCGGGCAGGCGATCGGCACGGTCGGTGTGACCGGCTCAGAGGGCGAGGTGCGCCCCGGTTCGGTGGCGGCCCACCTGCACTTCGAGATCTGGTTTGAGGATCGCTACCTGTGGCAGGGTATCACGCTGCGTGAGACAATGTGGTGGTTTGAGCAGATCTTCGGTGAGTGATGCTGCGCCCATTGACGCCCGGATCAAAGCGGCATACAATGAGATTATGACTACAACCATCAAACGGTTCATCTATATTGACGCCCCACCCGAGGCCATCGACGCTGTTGGGCTTGACCCCACCATGATCGAAAAGTGGTTCCCCGGTGTGACTGATGTGGACGCCGACGACGACTATCCTGCTGTGGGCAGCAGCATCCGGATCAAGTACCGGGCCGCCGGGCTGACCTTTGACGTCAACCAGACGCTCGAAGAACGCCAACCCGGCGAGCTGTCCGTGATCCGGCTGAGCGGCATCGTGGATGGCGAGAGCCGCTGGATCTACACGCCGGAAGACAATCGCACCAAGGTCAGTGTGCACTACAGCTACGAGCCCCCGAACGTGGGCGGCATCGGTTGGATGTTCGAGGGTGCAGTTGAGCGGGCAACCGCCAACAATCTGGAGCAAAGCCTGCGCAACCTCAAGCAGCTGGTTGAGGCGGGCCAGCAAGCCTGATCCTCACGCCGCTGACGACCGCAGCGTATCAACCAGGCGATGCACGTCCTGGGTGTTTGGCACGATGTGCAGCGGGTAGAACACCGTCGAGAAGATATCCAACGGCGTGCGCAGGACGGCGTTCGCGCCGACCACCACCACGGACTCCAGGTCTGTGCTGCGCTCCAGCATATCGGCGTAGGCAGGCAGATGCTTCATCGTGTCACGCGAGTAGGTCCGGCATTCTGACAGATCAACAACCAGGGAGAACGGGCCATCACAGCCTGCCAACACGTCCCGCGCCTGCCCGGCTGCGGCCAAGACGGTAGGCTGGTCAAATCTACCCGTGATTGTCACGGTCAGAATGGCGTTCTCGCGATCATACCACTCCACACGGCTGCCCATCGGGCGGCTCCTCTGCTCGCTAACGTGCTACCAGTTTACGCGATCCAGATCGGAGCTTCAATGGATTTGGGTTACAAAAGCCTTGCGTATGCGTAGCGCGCCTGATCGCGCTGCTCGGGTGGGGCAGACCGCGTGGCCTCTTCCAAAGCGGGGCGGGCGTTGGGGCCAATCGCCAGCAGCGTCTCAAGTGTGAGCTCGTAGACGGCCTGCGTCTCGGCGCGGACGAGTGCCGCCAGCAGCCCATGTACGGCGGCGGGCGCGGCACGTTCATCGGACCGGGCCATTTCGGCCAGGGCTTGCAGCACCGCCACTCGGAGCCAGCGATGGTCTGAGGCAGCCAGTGGTTCGAGCGCGGCCACCGCATCCGGGAGTGTCTCCGGGTGGCGGCAGGCAATCTGCGCCAACGCATC
>JAADYX010000398.1 GCA_010092885.1 Chloroflexota bacterium
AGCATCAACCCGGTAAATATCGAATGGCTGCCCGGCCCCCACAGGTCGGAGACCTCCTGCTCGGCCTGCCCGGCGGCGATCACCTGCACCGCGCGGCGCGTCAGCAGATCGGCGATCACCCGGTTGGGGGCCCCGCCGCCGCGCGTCAGCGCCAACCCGCTGAAGCAGGCATCCAGCAGGAAGAGGATGTGCTTGGCCGGGATGAACTGGCTGTGCTCGATCAGGGTCTTCATCTGGATGGCCTGGTGATACGCACTGCGTCGCTGGCCATAAGGGGCCAACATGCCAACCGAATGCCCGGTGGTAGTGCTGCGTGTGATGCCGTGCCCGGCGAAGTAGATGATCACCCGGTCGTCCGGTTCGGTATTGGTCAGCCGGTCCACGTTCTCGAGGATGGCGTCACGCGAGGCCTCGTCATTCAGGAGCATCTGCACGTCGAACCCCATCCCGCCCAGCTGATCGGCCACTGCCTCGGCATCATGGACGGCCGTTTGCAGCGGTGGCAGATCGGTATATTGGTCGACGCCGATCACCAGCGCGTATGATGCCTTATAGAGGGGCGCGTACACGTCTCAGGCTCCTATCATCGTCCGGATAATTGTTTGTAGTGCTTCGTCTCATGCCGCTTCAAGATCCCTGTTCCATCAGCTGATAGCCTTGCTGGTGGCATGTGCCCAACCGGTTGAGACCGGTCCTTAGTTCATGTTTGCCGCCCCTGGAGTTTACCGCGATACGCAGTGCACCGGTCAGCATGTGCGCCTGTTGCCCAAGCTGGTTTTCCTTTTGGTAGTGTCCGATAGCCTACACTATATCACCATTTGGGCCTTAAAACCCACCAACCCCGCATCGTTGGGGCGCCAGCGCGAGCATATCTGAGGTATGCTCCATATAAAAAAGGTGCGGACCATGTCCCCCACAGTTCGACGTATCCTGATCTTCATCGCGGTCGCCTTCGGCATCGCCTATTTGATCGGCTTGGTGATCTGGCTGACCGGCGGCATCTTCGACAGCCCACTTGTGATCGATGTGCCGGGCGTGATCCAGCTGCGCCTCTCGATTCTGTTAATCGCTGGTGTGTATATGTTCTCCCCGGCAGTGGCCAACATCGTCACGCGGTATGTCACGCAGGAGGGGTTTGACAACCTATGGCTGGCATTCAAACTCCGGGAGGGCTGGCCCTTCTGGCTGATAGCCTGGTTCGGCACGCCCCTGCTGATCCTGGTAGGTGCTGCGCTGTTCTACGCCATATTCCCGGATACATTCGATCCGACCTTTGGCGTCTTCCGTGATCTACTGGAAGCCCAACTGGCTGCGGCAAGCCAGTCAATCGACGATCTGGGCATATCCATAACAGCCCTAGTGCTGCTCCAGTTTGCGCAGGGTGTCTTTCTTGGGCCGGTGCTCAACGCGCTGTTTGTTTTCGGCGAGGAGTTCGGCTGGCGTGCCTACCTTCAGCAGCGCCTGCTGCAAGTTGCCAGGCCTCGGCTGGTGATGGTCCTGATGGGCGTGATCTGGGGACTGTGGCACGCGCCCATCATCGCGATGGGGCACAACTACGGTTTGGTATATCCGGGTTACCCATGGGCAGGCATCGCTGCGATGTGCTGGTTCACGTTTGTGGCGGGCACCTTCATCGCCTGGCTGACCATCAAGGGGCGCAGCGTATGGCCTGCCGTGATCGCCCATGGATCGCTCAATGGGGTGGCGGGCATTGTGCTTCTTTCCACAGTTGGGAACCCCAACCCGGTCATCGGCCCGTCAGTCGCCGGGGTGCTCGGTTCGGCGGGTTTTGCCCTGGTCACCCTGCTGGTGATGACGCTCCCCGGTGCCTTGGAAGAACCGGGCGAGGCGGCTAAGCCTCTTCCAGATAGAAGCTCTCAACCAGCTCACCGTTGATGTACAGCAGGTCCGCCTCGCCGCCAATCGGTTCACGGATGGGGCGCAGTGTGTAGATCTCAGCACGGGTCACCGGATACATCGGGCCCTTTTGTACGAAGAAAAGGTCGCTGCCGGTGACCTCCTGCGCCATGTGATAGTGCCCATGAACCAGATAGGTGTCTGTGAACACAGCCATGACCTCCGTTTTGGGCATGGGCTGGGCCTCATCCACCGTGTAGTCGCCGAGGATGATGACCTGGGTTTTGCCACGTGGGACATACGCCGTCGGTACGGTAATGGTCGCGACAGGGGTGCCTGCTTCCAGCGGGTTGATCGTCGCGCTGTTGATCTCGTACACGTCAAGGCGCGGATCGTTGAGAAAAATGGACGGGTTACCACGGGGCGTTATCGATCCCGTGATCATGTAATGCGAGGTCAGCAGTTGGATCGGGTAGGTTTTCAGTTCGATTTCCACAATGAGATCTCCTTGGTTCAGGCACCGACGGCGGCAAACAAAGCGAGGATCACACCGATCAGCAGCAGATACAGCCCGCCGAAGATCGTAATAACGCCGACGGTGATCAGCGAGAAATAGCCGACTTCCGACCAGGTGATGATCTGGCCTGTTTCAGCGGGTGGGGCTTCGGCCACGATGTCGGCCTCTGCTTCAGGCCCGGCGGCGCTCACTGTCAGGTCAAAGCCTTCCGTGCGGATACGGATATCGAAGTAGGCCATCACGACCGCAATCACCTGCAGCGGCAGGGCTAGGATGAGCGCAATGCTCTGTACAACATACGAGACGATGGTCTGGATGGTCTGCACCATCAGGAAGTCCAGGTCAGGCGCGGATGCCTCCAGTACAAACGACGCGCCAAAGCTGACGACGGTCGCCGGGCCCTGCACCACGATCTGCGTGAAGACCAGAAGGATGACGACGTAGGCCAGCAGCCACCAGAACCGCCGCCGGGCCAGGTCCCACGCACGCCGGATGGCCTCGATGGCATTTTTCCCTTCGAGCACCACCACCGGCGGCACAAACTGTGTGACCGCTGCCGCCAGAAAGAACAGCAGCCCCGGCCCGACCAACCACCCCGCACACGGAATGATAGCCAGGAAGGCCAGGATCAGGTTCAGAATGCTCAACACGAGGATGGCGGCGACCACCCGCGGCCAGTCGGTGCCGATGGCCTCAAACGCATCGATGATATCGAGCTGGTCGCCGAAGTAGTTATCCGACGCCGTGCGCGCCAAGGCCGCTGTGGCGATGCCCTGCACAAAGATAAACGACAGTATACCGGCTGCCAGCAACCCCAACAGGCTGAAAAAGTAACCAGGCCCAAGCTGGAACTGCGTCGGGTCGGCCAGCGGGTCAAAGAGGGTCGACCCCGACTGCAGTATGCCCAACTGTGCTACCAGCCGCAGCGCCGAAATCGGGATTTGAACGACGGCCACCACACCGATAAATGTCCAGAAGTTGCGACGGTAGATCCGCAGCGACCGGTCGATCAACTGCCCGATGGTAAGCGGGCGCAGTGTGCTGAACGCTTGCACTACGAAC
>JAADYX010000399.1 GCA_010092885.1 Chloroflexota bacterium
GCGAACACGCCGTTGTCTACAAGCAGCACTCGCGCTACATGTTCGCCGACCCAGAGAACATCGCCTTCACCGATCCCGACTTCTTCGATCTGCCCGGTGTGCCTTTCAACGTGTTCTTCACCACCTTCGGCCACGCTATTCACGGCACGTTCTGGCACGGCGATTATGGTCGCCCGCGCAGTCACGGCTGCTTGAACGTGACGCCCGAAGACGCCCGCTGGTTGTTCCGCTGGCTGGAGCCGGTGTCGCCTTACCTCAGTGAATTCTCGGGCAGCTCTGCCGACCCTGGAACGCCCGTCATCGTCATCTAGCATTGCCATCCCAGACAACAAAGGCCGGTCTCCACCGGCCTTTTTCGATTCGATAGCGTGCCATCGTGACCAGGATAGGCGGGAAAGCGTAGTTGCGCAATTAAACGATCTAGATAACAATTGCTTATAGTGACAAGCTGCGAAAGGCAGGAGTTTATCCGCATGGTACAGCACAAGCTATCGCGCCGCGCCCTGCTGCGGGCCGGTTTGGTGGCAGGCACCGCCTCATTGCTGGGCAGCCCGCGCCTGTTTTCCTCCCATCTCGTCCACGCACAGGATGATGCACCCTTTGATCCGGGTGGACGGGTGCGTATCGATTACGATGAGACGCAATCCTGGAACGAATACTACGATAATCCACCGCTGCTGGGCCGCGTTGAGGTCTGGGCGATGAGCTATCACAGCGAGCCGGACGTGGCATCAAGCGTTGCCGGTCGCGTGACCTACGGACAGGTTCTGCCCATCTATGAGTCGCTGCGCGCCGCCGCCCCGCCCGCGCTGCCTCACAACGACATTTGGTACAACATCGGTGATGGCTATGTGCACTCATCCTTTGTCGTGCCCTGCCGTGAGATCTATCATGAGCCTTACGATCAAGTCACGGAGAGCTTTTGGGGTGAGATCACTGTGCCAACCTCCTGGCAGCACTGGGAACCCAAGCTGCGCAGCACCCGCTATTATGATCTAGCCTACGGTGCGGTCTTCCTTGTGATTGATCGGGCAGAGGAAGAAGATGGCCTGGTCTGGTACCAACTGCGTGACGATCTGCGCCCTGAAGCCGTCTGGTGGGTGCAGGCCTCACACGTCCGGCCCATCGCAGATGAGGAGTTCTCACCTCTGTCGCCGGATGTCGATCCGGAAGAAAAGGTGATCGAGGTCAACCTGGGCGAGCAGATCATCACTTGCATCGAGTCTGGCGTCCCCGTCTTCCAAACCCGGATTGCCTCCGGCACTCACTTCTACGATGGCGAAGGCCGCCTCATCCAATTCTATACGCCGCGCGGCAGTCACTTCGTGCTGCGCAAGACGCCCAGCCGCCACATGGTCGGGGGCGAGGACATCAACGACTTGTTTGATCTGCCTGGTGTGCCCTGGTGTACTTTCCTGACCCCGTCCGGGGTAGCCATTCACGGCACCTATTGGCACAATGACTATGGTCATCCGCGCAGTCATGGTTGCATTAACGTGACCAATGACGCCGCCAAATGGATCTATCGCTGGAACCTACCTGACGTCGGGCTGAAGAATTTCCACTTTACCACCCGCACCGAACAGGCCATCGCGACGACCATTAACATCTTTTGAGTCAGCACCCCATAGGGCACAGCACGATCTCGCCTGTGCCCTCTCTAGTACTATCACGTAGTCGCCTCCGCTCTTCGATCCAACTCCATCCGCCGAACTGCTCCGCAACTTTCCTTGCACGGCAGGGTTAATTAGGTATTATCTATTTATCGTAGCGCAACAATTGAGGAGTATCTCATCATGCTGACGTGGATAGCGGTTGGTAATGCTGTTGTATGGGGTCTGATTTTTACTGGAATGCTGTACTTCTTCCTCAAGCAGAATCAGGAAGCCGAAAAGGAACTGGCTATGCTGGAGATCCCCGTTGAAGTTGACGAAACAGAGGGCTACCACACGCCTCGGTAAGAACGCAGGACATGGCTGCGTCTCCTAAACGCTCACAGATAACGCATAGCATGTTAGGCGTTAGTGCGGAGTTCAATATCCTAACCATTCGCTAAGGTTGGGAAGCGCTCCAGGCGGCAACATAGCAAGGGATCGCGCAGTACTCCGCAGCAGCGCACAATAAAGCGAACCTTAGGAGATGCAGTCATGTTGCAACGCTTTACAGTTTTCTCTCACGGCTTGTTCTTTGTCCTCGGATTTTCCTTCATATTCATCTTTGTGATTGGCCTGCCCGTCGGCGCATTAAGCGCTGTCTTCCTGCAAAACTCGGACATCCTGATCGGTATCGGTGGTTTATTGGTAACCGTTCTGGGTTTGCACGTAATGGGCGTGATCCGCATCCCCTTCCTGTACTACGACACGCGCAATCAAAGCGCGCCGCGCCAGGAATTCGGCTATGGCGGCTCGGTATTGATGGGAGCCAGCTTTGCCGCTGGGTGGTCACCCTGCGTCGGGCCAATCCTCGGCGGGATTATCACCCTTGGCGCGACAACCGGTTCGGTCGGCCAGGCGATGATCCTGATGACTGCCTATACAGCGGGGCTGGCTGTCCCCTTCCTGCTGGCTGCCATCGCGCTGGATCGGTCGCGCAACTTCATTCGCGGGCTGCAAAAGCACATGCGCGCCGTTGAGTTGGTCAGTGGCGGTCTCTTGATTGCGATCGGTCTCTTCCTGATCATTAGCTCGCTGCAATCTATTGGTGGCTTCTCCAGTCTCTCGGGTTTCTTCTTTGAATTGACCAATGGCTTCGATGCGGCCATCTGGGCGGAGGAAGCGCTCGGTTTCAGCAGTGCCTCACTGTCGCTACCCATTGCCTTCATCGCCGGGCTGCTCTCTTTCTTGTCTCCCTGTGTGCTGCCTCTGGTACCAGCCTATGTGGGCTACCTGGCAGGGCAGGCCGCCAACGATGTGAGCGCCAACGTCGC
>JAADYX010000400.1 GCA_010092885.1 Chloroflexota bacterium
ATAAGAGACAGGCTCGATCTGGCGGCCCACATCCTCGAATTCCATGCGCAGCCCCTCATCCTTGACGGGTGGCCACTGCACATCGAGGTCCTGCAGGATCTCATCAAGCTGCATCCACAGTTCGACGTTGGCGATGGGGTCGCCGCTCTTCTTGCGCCAACCGCGGCGCTTCCAGCCTTTACGCCAGCGGGTCGCACCATTGCGTAGGTAGTCATTGAGCGAGTAGACCGTCACCTGTGAGCCCGGCGGCAGCGGACTGAGCGCCTCAATGGCCGCGATCAGGTCGAGCTGGTTGGAGGTCACACCCTCCTCGTGCTGCCAGCTGATCTGCTCTTCGTCGCCCTGTTTGATCATGGCGGCCCATGTGCCTTTGCCACCTTTCGCACTGACCATCAGGTAGACACGGTAGCCATCGATGGGCGGCGGTTCAATGCCTGCGGCCTGCGCCCGGATCCCCTGCGTGGCCAGTTCGTCGGCGCGTTCGTTGTAGCGGTCACCGCTGTGCCCTTTAACCCAGTGCCACGCCACGGTGTGGACTTGCGTCGCAGTCGCCAGCCGCCGCCACAGGTCCACATTCTTGACCTTGCCACCGCGCTTGCGCGTCCAATCCTGCTCGATCCAGCGCGGAATCCACTCGGTGATGCCGCGCCTGACGTAGGTCGAGTCGGTGTAGAGTTCGACGGCGCAGGGCACTTTAAGCGTCTCCAACGCGCTGATCGCCGCGGTGAGCTCCATCCGGTTGTTGGTTGTTTCCGGTTCACTGCCCCAGATTTCCTTCGCTTTGCCGGTGGCAGCGTCAATCAGCACAGCCCCCCAGCCACCCGGCCCCGGGTTCGGATCGGCGCCGCCGTCGGTGTAAATGGTTACCAATCGCATCTCTGTCATCGTATTGCCGTCCTGTTATGCGCATGTTACACTCTTGCCCCATGGACCCGGTTATAGCCCCCTCGATTCTGGCTGCCAACTTTGCCCACCTCGCCGCGGACGTACAATCTGCGCAGCAGGCGGGCGCGGATTGGATTCATGTCGATGTGATGGACGGTCACTTCGTGCCGAACATCTCGATCGGCGTGCCCATTGTCAAGGCGCTGCGCGGCGTTACCGATCTGCCATTGGACGTGCACCTGATGATCACCAACCCAGACGCCTACGTGGAAGCCTTTGCCAAGGCGGGAGCCGATCACCTGACCATCCATATCGAGGCCGCATCGGATCCGTCTCACACATTAGACCGGATCAGGGGCCTTGGCTGCAAGGCAGGCATCGCGCTTAACCCGGGAACCCCAGCGGACAGCCTGGCTGATGCCCTACCACACAGCGACCTCGTGATCGTGATGACGGTCGAACCGGGATTCGGGGGGCAGGCCTACATGACCGATGCGGCGCAGAAGATCCCAGAGATACGCCAGATGCCCGGCGGCGCAGATGTTCACATCAGCGTAGACGGCGGGATCAATGCGCAGACGGGGCAGCACAGCCTACGGGCCGGAGCCAATGTGCTGGTTGCCGGGAGCGCGATCTTCCGGTCGCCAGCGGGCATTGAAGCTGCCATCAAACAGCTCAAAGGATTAACCACTCATGACAGTTGACGACTCGCTCGGTACTGTCTATGTCTCCAATGGTGCTATCGCCACCATCGCCAGCCAGGCGTTGTTGACCTGCTACGGTGTGGTGGGCATGGCATCCCGCAATGCAATTAACGACTTGTACGCGCAGATCACCCGTGACCCACACCACGGCATTAACGTCGAGTACCGGAGCGGCAAATTAAGCATCGACGCCTATGTGGTCATGCAGCACGGCACCCGGATCGCATCCGTGGCGGAAAGCGTGATCCATGCTATCCGGTACAACGTGGAAAAGTCCTGCGGTCTGCCTGTACACCAGGTCAATGTATATGTTCAGGGTCTGCGCCTGCTCGACGACCAGAAGTGAACGAGGAACCCTATGAGTGACCTGTCCACGATTTCGCTCGATGAGACGATCCACGCCTGCAACGGCCTCGGCCTCAAGCGGCTGGTGCGTGCCAGCCTGACCTGGCTTGAACAGAATCACGAGCATGTCAACTCCTTGAACGTCTTCCCGGTGCCGGATGGCGACACAGGCACCAACATGCTGCTTACCATGCGCTCCGCCTATAACGAGATCGAAAACTCAGACAGCGAGCACGTCGGACAGGTTGCCGGGCTGCTTTCCAACGGGGCCCTGATGGGTTCGCGGGGCAACTCCGGGGTGATCCTCTCCCAGCTGTGGCGTGGATTCGCGCGGGGGCTGCAAGACGACCAGACCCTGACGGTGGAAGGCTTTGCACGTGGGCTGGAGCAGGCCTCTCGTATGGCCTACCGTGCGGTTCAGACACCTGTTGAAGGCACCATGCTGACCGTATCACGCGAGATGGCGGAAGCCGCCGCCGACTACGAATCCGACGATCTGCGCGACCTGCTGCAATATCTGGTGACGGTCTGCCGCGAGTCGGTGAAGCGCACGCCTGACCTGCTGCCGGTTCTCAAGGATGCGGGCGTGGTTGACTCCGGCGGGATGGGCATGATGTATATCTTCGAGGGCATGCTGCGCTACCTGAACAACCTGCCCGTTGAAGCCGATGGCGAAACCGTGCACGCCGCGCATGACCAGCATGGTGAACCGGAATACGATCCGGAGTTTCCGTACGATGTGCAGTTCCTGATCCGGGGCGAGAAGCTGGACGTGGACCGTATCCGGCAGGACATCGAGGCGATGGGGGACAGCGGCGTCATCGTGGGCGACCCAACGTTGGTCAAGGTGCATATCCATGTGGCGAACCCCGGCGATCCGATTGGGTACGGTGCGCAGCACGGGCAGCTGATGGATGTCGTGGTGGAGAACATGTATCTCCAGTACCTGGACTTCCTCAGAGATCGTCCTATCGGCGATGTGCCCATGGGGGTCAACAGCCACAAACCCACCATCGAAGAGGGGAGCATCGCGACGGTGGTGATCGCGCCGAGCACGGGCTTCGAGGAGATCTTCTACAGTCTGGGCGCGGGCGCTGTTATCCACGGTGGCCAGACGATGAACCCCAGCACCAAGGATATCCTTGAGGCGGTTGAGAGCCTGCCCACGGACCGCATCATTGTGCTGCCCAACAACAAGAACATCCTGATGGCAGCCGAGCAGGCCAGCGCACAGGCCAACGGCAGAACGGTCTGCGTGGTCCCGACGGTCACCGTGCCGCAGGGTGTGGCCGCACAGCTGGCCCTCGACCCGCGCGGCGAGTTGGATGATGTGCTGCTCACCATGCAGGATATGGCCTCGCTGGTTGAAACGGGCGAGGTCACCACGGCGACACGCAACGCCACGATCAACGACGTGCAGGTTGCAGAAGGCGAGATCATCGGGCTGCACAACGGCCAACTGATCATAACGGGCAGCGACACAGACGGTGTCGTGCTGGATCTGCTTGACCGGATGGGCGCCACCGATCTGGAGTTGATCACGCTGTACTATGGTGAGACCGTTACACAGCAGGATGCGCTTGAGCTTTTAGATACCCTGCGCGAGCGTTACCCTGAGCACGAGATCGAGCTGCAGCACGGCGGACAGCCCCACTACCATTACATCATCAGCGCTGAGTAGGGAGGTCGCCTTGGCGCCAATCGGCATTATCACAGACAGCAGTGCCAGCTTTGAGAGCGGGGACGTCCTCGATACACACAAGATCGAGGTCGTCCCGCTTTATGTGCATTTTGGCGATCGCATGCTGCGTGACGGCGTTGACGTGGACAGCGAAGAACTCTTCCACCGGATGCGGCATAATCACGAAACGCCCCGCGTGACGGCGCCCTCCGTTGAAGACTTCGAGGCGGTGTACCAGCGCGTCGCCAGCCGCACGCGGGACATCCTGGTGGTGACGAACTCACGCCGGTTCTCCCGGACCCATGCGAACGCGCTGGCGGCACGCAAACCGCTGCTGGGCCGCTGCGAGATCGTGGTGATCGACTCACTGACGACCTCAGCGGCACAGGGCTATCTGGTCTGGGCGTTGGCCAAAGCCGCAGAAGAAGGCGCTCACATCGACGATATGGTGCGGCTGGCGCGGGCCTTTACGCTGCGGATCTACAGCGTGTTTTATGTCAGCACATTGGACTACATCCAGCGCAGCGGGCTGATCGCGCAGACACAGGCCATCCTCGGTGACATGCTGCAAATCAAGCCACTGCTCACCATGGAAGACGGCGAACTGATGACCATGGAAAAGGTGCGCACGCATACGCAGGCAGTCGACCGGATGATGGAATTTGTCACAGAGTTCACCACCATTGAGCGGCTGTGCATCCTGCAGAGTTCAGCGCGGACCAACGACCGCACCCGCATGCTGCAGGACAGGCTGGCCCTTGAGCTTTCCCGCACGAACCATCCGCTGTTACTGTACGAGCCGCTGTTGGCCTCGCTGATCGGGCCGGATGCAATGGGCATGGCCCTCATTGAGGACAGCAGCACAAGCGGTCTAATGTAGGCAGATATGGTAAAGTACGGACTCCGAGAAAACCTGACCTGGTAAAGACTCTATGGCATCGTCACTACAAACGCTGGTAAAGATCCTCCGGCTGGAACAGGACAAAGGGTACCAGAACAATGCCGTGATCGGCGGGTTTGCGCGGTTCGCCTACCATTGGTCACGGGAAGCCCATGGCCAGGCTAAGACTGACACCCACCATGCATTGGTTGACCGCATCACCGAGATGCTGCGCGACTACGAAAACGCCTCTGTGGAAGAGCGCCCGGCACTCGTTGAGACGATTATGGCCGTGGCCACCGGCGAGACCGACGCCCCTGCCCCACAGGCGGCAGCCCCTCAACCCATCTCCGACGATATTGGCATCGGCGACCCGGATGCCGGCGAAGACGACCCGCTCGATCCGTTTGCCGAGGGTGAGGACGATCTCGAACGCTTCGAGGAAAAGGGCACATCGGTGCGAGAGCGGCGCGGTTACGCCTGGCGGCAGGAACCGCCGCTGATCGACCTCAGCCCGTTGGACGCACCGGTCACCAGCCTACGAGGGGTGGGTCCGAAGCGGGCCGGACAGCTGGCGCGGTTGGGCGCTGAAACGGTCGGCGATCTGCTGAGGCTCTTCCCGCGGCGCTACGATGACTTCAGCACGATGAAGTTCATTCAAGACTTGGAATTGGGCGAGACGGTCAGCGTCATTGGCATGCTGGACCGTGTGGACGTGCACCAAGCCAGGAACGGCCGGGGCATCGTTCGCGCCGCGCTGCGCGACAAAAGCGGGGTGCTCAACCTGACCTGGTTTAACTCGGAGTGGCTGGCAAAGCAGCTTTTAACCGGCGAGCCGTACGTGGTCAGCGGCACAATTGACCAGTATCTGGGACGGCTGGTAATGAACAATCCGCGCATCGAGTCGCTCGATGCCGACGCCCTGCACGCGGGCCGGATCGTGCCGATCTATCCGCTGACTGAGGGCCTCTCCGACAAGCAGATGCGCTCGCTGATGAAGGGCGTTGTCGATACATGGGCGATGCACCTGCCCGACCCTCTGCCGGTGTGGGTCCGCGAGACAGCGGACCTGATGGACTATGGCGATGCTGTCGCGCAGTGTCACTTCCCGGACAGCCAGCAGGACGCACACGATGCCCGCCGGAGGCTGGCATTCGATGAGCTGTTTACCCTGCATCTGAGCATGCTCAAGCGGCGCATGGAGTGGCAGAGCCTCAGCAGCCCACCGTTGATTGTGGACGATACGTGGGTTGATGCGTTTGAGGAGACACTGCCCTACACCTTCACCGGCGCACAGCGGCGCGCGATCGCTGAGATCCAGGGTGATATGGCACAGTCGATGCCGATGAACCGGCTCCTGCAGGGCGATGTGGGCAGCGGCAAGACGGTCGTGGCCGCCCTGGCAGCCAGCATCGCGGTTGCGAACGGCACCCAGGTTGCCCTGATGGCACCGACGAGCATCCTCACGGAACAGCACCACCAGACCATCAGTATGCTCTTGGCACAGATATTTGGCGAGGATGTGCACGTAGCGCTGCTTACCGGACGCCTGACCCAACGCCAAAAGGATGAGGTCTACGCTGGCCTGGCCGATGGCAGCATCGATGTGGTGGTGGGCACGCATGCGCTGGTGCAGCCGGGTGTCGCCTTTCGGAATTTAGGGCTGGCCGTTATCGATGAGCAGCACCGGTTCGGCGTGGCCCAACGCGGTGCCCTGCGGGAAAAGGCCAACGGGGGCAACCCGCACCTGCTGGTGATGACCGCCACCCCGATCCCCCGGACGCTCGCACTGACCGCCCACGCTGACCTGGACCTGACCGTGATCGATGAGATGCCGCCTGGCCGCCAGCCGGTGCAGACTCGGGTGCTGCAGCCAA
>JAADYX010000401.1 GCA_010092885.1 Chloroflexota bacterium
GAAGTAAACCAACCCGTGTTTCCATCGCTGTCGACGGTGGTCAGGGTGGGGCTGGTGCACGTCGGGTCATCGCACACGGCCAGCCGCAAATCACCATTGCTGGAATCCCAGTAGCTGATCACGGGGTTGCCCTCGGAATTGAGCGTCATAGAAAGGTCCCAGCCGGTATCGCCCGCGCTGTCGACGATGACAAGGGTCGGGGCGGCATAAGCGTAGCGAGGCAGCAGCAGCGCGGTCAACCCGATGAGCAGAGCAGCCGCAGCCATCCTAAAGGTGAATTTCATGGTGAGCATCTCCTTGATCACGTATCGGACATTGAAAGTTTAGACTGAATCGGCGATCGGGCGCAATCGGATGCGCCGTTGGTTAGTGAACCTGAACGGGGATCGCCGCCGGGGCTACAGGCGCAGGCACTCAAAGACGACCATATTCGCCAGGTCGATGATGTCGCCGTATTCCAGGGCGTGGGGTTCGGTGAGGCGTTCGCCGTTGATAAACGTGCCGTTGGTGCTCGCGCGATCCTCGATGGCAAAGCCGTTGTAATAGGACACGATCTGCGCGTGGTAACGTGAGACGTTCGTGGTCCACATATCCGGGATAACGATGTGGTTATCGCTGGAGCGCCCGATGGTCAGCGGTAGGTTGTCCCGGCTGATGGTCACGCTCATGCCCGGCTCCGGCCCTTGGGACATAAACAGCCGGAACGGTTCGGTGATGCGCTCACGCAGCACGGGGCCCCGTTCGCGGCGCGGCAGCGGACCCGTATCGCCTTTTTTGCGGTTCGGTTCGGTCGGGCGTTCACCCACGACACGCCGGCCTGCCGCGTGCGCCAGATCCCGGTAGAGGGTATCCCACTGCTTCTGCTGGATGAAGTTGAGGTACTGCAGCTCTTCCAGCCGGGGGTGCAGCGGCGTGGGCTTCAGCAGGATGGGGATCACCGGTTTGCGGACGCCAAGCGCCAGCGCCCACTCATAGATGTTGTACGGTTCGCGGCGGGCCTGCGGGGTCAGCACGAGCAGCAGCGCCACCGACTGCCGGATGGCCAGATCCTTGTTCTGGTGCCACGGTGACCAGCTGCTGACCCCGACATACTCCTTTTGCAGGTTGATCGCCTCCAGCCCGAGGTGGTCGGCGAGGCGGCGCTCCATATCCGCCACAAAGCGCGCATCGCGCGTGTGGAACGAGACGTAATAATGGTCGCCGCTGATAGCACTTGTGGCGGGCACGTTGCGCGGATCAAAGCCGATGTTCTGCACGGCCCGCGCCTGTTCGCGTACGATGCGCCCCACGAGCATATCGAAGAAGTGGCTGTCGTTGAAGTCCAGCGGAGTCTGATTTTCCAGCCGGGGGTGGATGCCATCCCACCCGCCGACCACCACCGGGATCACCGCGCGCTCCAGGCCAAGAGCATAGGACCATTCATAGGTGACGTATTCCGATTCGCGCGAGTGCTCGGAGAAGATGACGATCTGCGCAACGCAGTTCTGGATGCCCTCGTCAATGGCCACCCGCCAGCTGGTGCCAGCCATCAGGCGCTCGGTGTACATCCAGACATCGTACTCCAGTGCCTCCAGCTGCTCACGGATGGTCTGCGCGTAGGCGGCATCTTCGTGGTGGAATGAGATGAAGATATGCCCCATGGGTTCTGCTCCCGGCCTGAAGAATAACGGTTTGGATTATGTATCACTACCGTTAGCACGTCAAACCTGCTGCTCCTCCGGTGTGGTTTCGGCGTCTTGGGCGTCCATATCATGCAGCTGCGGCTCGACCAGCCAGGCCGCCATCGCCGCGCTGACGAAGGCCAGCCCCGCACACAAAAAGAGCGTCGTGCGGAACACATCCACAAAGGCCTGCTTGATGGCCAGCTCGACATCGCCGGTCAGCTCCGCCGCGACGGACTCGGGGATCTGTGTGGCGCCCAGGTCGGCGGAGTTGGCGATCAGGGTCTGTTGGGCCTCCTGGCTCAGGTCCAACCCGCTGATCTCGGTGCGCAGGGCCGCGGTGAAGCCCAGCAGCAGCACCGCACCCAGCACCGCCGTGGTCAGCACGTCCGCCGCGCGGGAGATGGCGTTGTTCACGCCGGAAGCCGTGCCCGCGTTGTGAGTCGGCACGCTGCCCAGCACGGACGTGGTCAGCGGTGCGACGGTGATCCCCATCCCGATCCCGAAGACCAGCAGGCCCGGCAAGAACGTCGTCCAGAACTGCGCAGGGCCTTCGGTCAGGCCGACCAGCCCCGTCAGGATGAAGCCCACCCCGGCGATGAGGGGCCCGACGATGAGGGGCACGCGCGGCCCGATGCGGTCCACGAGGCCGCCCGCCCACCGGCTGAGCAGGAACAGCATGATCGAGAAGGGCGCGAATGACAGCCCCGCCGCGAACTCACCGTAACCCTGGATCTGGATCAGGTTGAGCGAGAGCACAAAGGAGAACATGCCCAGCGCCCCATACAGAAAGAAAGTCAGCAGGTTGGTGCCCGCAAAGGTCGGTGACTTGAACAGACTCAGCGGCATCATGGGGTGGTCGATGCGGGCCTCCTGCCAGATGAACAGCGCCATGCCCACCACGCCGATCACCAGCGCGGCGATCACCGACGGGTCAGCGAACCCGGCCTCACGCGTGGGGGCCACAATAAACGCGAACACCAGGCCGCCCAACCCCGCCACTGTGAAGGCGGCCCCGGCGTAATCCAGCTGATCAGGGGCGGACTCGTCGTAGCTTTCCGGCACCCGGGTGATCAGCGCATACAGCGAGATCAGCGCCAGCGGCACGTTGATCAGGAAGACGCCGCGCCACAGCCCGATCTGCGTGAGGCCGCCGCCCAACAGTGGCCCGGCCACCGTCACGATGGTGGTCAGCGCGGACCACGTCCCGATGGCTCTGCCGCGCCGCGCCGGCGGGACGCTCGCACTGATGATCGCCAGGCTGCCGGGGATCATCAGTGCGCCGCCCAACCCCTGCAGCACCCGCGCCCCGATCAGGAAGTTGGCCGTCGGGGAGAGGCCGCAGATCACCGAGGCGACTGTGAAGATCACAATGCCGATCATGTAGATGCGTTTGCGCCCGAAGTGGTCGCCCAACGAGCCGCCGATCAGGATCAGTGAGGCGAGCAGCAGCACATAGGCATTGCGGATCCACAGCAGCTGGGAGCCGGTCGCACCCAGCGATTCCTGAATGGCAGGCAGCGCCACGTTCAGCGCGGACCCCATAATAAACGCCATACTCGCCGCGAGAATGGTCGCGACGAGCACCCAGCGCCCTGTCTGTTCATCCACACCGCCCTGCGGGACTTCGTTTGTCACACTCATGCCAATCTCCTCTGCTGGTTAGACCTCCGGATAATAGCGAAATGCCGGGCGCGGTGCCCGGCATGGTGTGCGGCGGTCAGCTTTACCGGCAGCCTGGGATGATCCAGTTTTCTTGAAAGTCATACAGTGGGTAGATAGCAACGCGCCCGTCCGTGAAGATCGGGGTCATGCCGCTCACGTAGTTGGGCAGTGGTGCTGGCTCCTCAAAATCTACGCTTGACAGCGGTTCGTACGTATAAACAAGAAACGTAAAACCATCTGCGAGCAGGTCTTCTATGGCAGACTTTGACATCTGCTCGCACTCTAGATGATCATCTTCCGCCAAGATACGCAGCACCGGGTTTGAGTGGATGTAGTCGGAAACGTTGTCGCTCTGGCGGGCCGCCATCCCTTCAAGAAGAGGAATTTCATGGAAGGTCTGGTAGTACATATCGACTTTTGCGGTCCGGCGGGATATTGGCAGATTCAGGAGAGCTCCCTCCTGATCACCATCCGATTCTGTGAAGATAGCCGGAACGACGGCATCAAAGGTGGGCAGCGTCGACCAACGCAGATCGTAGAGCACAAACACCAGCAGGCCAGCCAGCACAACAGACCGAATCGCTGGCACGCCATCGAGCCGGTGATGGATAAAGCGAACGCCATAGCCTGCCAGGATACTGAATGGCAGGAGCGCGAGGAGCACAAATCGCCAGGGCGCACCAATTGCTTGAAACAGAAAAAAACTGCCCACGTATTTATAGGGCAGCGCAATGTCATAATAGGTCTGTGCATTGATGGTGGGAGTCGCGCCGAAGCTCAGGGTTGCAAAGACCACAAGAAGGATGACCCAACTGGCCAATTCCCTACTCGAATACAGCTTTGCGGCGACACCCCCTATGCTGAGTATCGCAGCAAAGACAGCTCCCACTGAAAGGTATATACCCCTATCGTACCAATACCTGAAATCCGTAACCGCAGCGATTAAGACAGGCAGCCCATGCCAGGCTTTCATGTTGTCCATATAAGGTGGGACGACGTAGGACAACATATCCACACCATCGAAACTGTCTTGCTGAGCCAGCGCGGCATCGAGCCATTCAACCTGCACAAACGGAAGAATTATCGGTGCTGCCATGGCAAGCGTAACGATGCTGACAACGGCCATCGCCTTATAGAAAGGCCCACTGCGCCACAGGCCATGCAGCAGTGCGTACAGGCCCGCAAAGAGTGCCGCCGTCAGGCCGATGAAGATGAAGATCTTTAGGTTGATGAATGCATTCGCACCCATCAGAAGCGCAGCCGGCACAAAGAAGCGCCTGACGGCCGCATTGAGCCTGCCCTGCTCTTGCAGCTGTTCCATGCCCTTTAACAGAAGCAGCAGCACAATAGGCAGCCAGTGCAGCCTGCCAACGCTGGGCTGTTCGAAGACGGTTACCAGATGGCGCGGTTGAAAGGCAAAGATCGCGCCAGTAAGCCAGGCGGCCCACCGGTTGCCCAAGAGGTGTTCAGCGAAGAGAAAAGCTGTGTACGCCCCGGCAATCAAGCTGAGCAGGCCGATCAGGTTGTAGACTGTAGTGGGGGGCAAAACCAGCGACAGCGGCGCATGCAGCAGGAGCTCCGGCCAGCGGTCCAGGGAAAATATCGCATCCATGCCTTGTGGATAGAAGAGAGCCCTTGTGTAGAATAATGGAACCTCCCCGGACAGAGCACGCATTTGCCACCATGTGGTCCATGGTTCGACGTAAACATCCGGACTGAGCCCTATGAATATGCTGTTCATGCGCACGATGAGAGGGTACGTCATGAGGAGGGCCGCACCGATGTAAGTACCCAGGACGACAGCGTCTCTCTGGATGAACTGCTCCCAGATCGATTTGCTCAGTGCTTGCAGACGTTCACCAATAGCGGACATTGACACTGCCGGTCGCATGGATTTCAATCCGAATCGTGGGATGCTGTATTTTCGATATGGCCGTATACTAATCCCACCTGTGGACGGTTGCAAACCACTGGCTGGCAGCAAATGAAAAAGGTGAGACATGCCAAACAAACCCATTGTCGTGCTGGGAACCTATGCTTTTGCCGAAGAGGTGGTCGACCTTGTCGCCGACATAGGTGACCTTGACGTGGCCGCCTTCGCTGAAAATCGTGACAAATCCCGGTGTGACCGCCCCCTGCTGGGCAGACCGGTGATCTGGGTTGATGATCTTGCGCGGTACAAGGATGAGTATCTCGCGTTCTGTGCTATCGGGACAACGCATCGCAAGGCCTATATCCAACAGGTGGCGGCAATGGGATTTGAGTTTGCCACGCTCATTCATCCGGCGGCGACCGTGTTGTCAACAGCCCGTGTGGGTGCGGGTTCGCTGGTCGGGCCGGGGACTGTGATCGCGTCACACACACAAGTCGACCACCACGTCATTATCAACCGGGGCTGTTTGGTAGGCCACCATACGCGCATTGGCGCCTACTCAACCATCTCACCCGGCGCAAATATCGCTGGGCGAGTCACCATAGGTGAACGCGCCTACATTGCAATGGGTGCGGTGATCGTGAACGACATCCAGATCGGGCCATCTTCCATGGTGGGCGCAGGGGCATTGGTCACCCGTGACGTGCCGGAACGTGTGCAGGTTTTGGGTGTGCCCGCTATGATTGCCCGTGAGGACTTTGACGGCTACTGATCCATTAAGGGCAGCTCATGCGTACTGGCTATCACATCCCATTTAATCGCGCCGCACATTTCGACACGACCTTTGAGTACATGCACGATGCTTTTGACCGCGGCCGTATATCAGGCGGGGGGCACTATACGCGGCTGTGCCAACAGGTTTTGGAGCAAGAACTCGGCGCGGCGCGCGTCCTGCTTACGACATCATGTACCCATGCGCTGGAGATGAGCGCGCTGCTGCTTGACATCCAGCCGGGCGACGAAGTGATCCTGCCATCGTTTACATTTGTATCTACAGCGAATGCGTTCGCCCTGCGCGGGGCAAAACCAGTCTTCGCCGACATCGATCCCGCCACCCTCAATATAGCGCCGGACCACGTGGAGGCTCTGATCACACCCCGTACGCGCGCCCTGGTGCCGGTTCATTATGCGGGTGTGGGCTGCGATATGGAGCGTCTGGGGGCGCTGGCAGCCACACACGACATCGCTGTTGTCGAAGACAACGCCCACGGCCTGTTCGGCGCATACCGGGGCCAGATGCTGGGCACTTTTGGTGCCATGGCAACGCTTAGCTTCCACGAGACCAAGAATTTCTCCTGCGGGGAGGGCGGGGCACTCATTATCAACGATCCGGCTTTCGCTGAGCGTGCCGAGATCATCTGGGAGAAGGGCACCGACCGCCGGCGCTTTTTCCGGGGTGAGGTGGACAAGTACACGTGGGTGGACCTCGGATCCAGCTATCTCCCCTCCGATGTACTGGCCGCCATGTTGTGGGCTCAACTCGAAAACCGCGCGCTCATCCAGCAGAGGCGCGGGGACATCTGGCACACGTATGAAACCCGGTTGGCAGATTGGGCCTCGGTCAACGCGATTCAACTGCCCACCGTCCCCGATGATCGTGACCAAGCCTACCATCTGTTCTACCTGCTGATGCCCACTCTAGAGGCACGGCAGGCTCTGATTGCTCACCTTAAGGCCCAGGGCATTCTGTCTGTGTTCCATTACCAACCGCTGCACCTTTCACGGATGGGCAGGCAGTTCGGCGGGCAGGTGGGGGACTGCCCGGTAACCGAGGCCGTAAGCGACAGGCTGGTGCGGCTGCCGCTTTACTACGGGTTGACGGATGCCCAGCAGGCCGCTGTCATTGAAGCCGTTCAATCCTTCGCCTGTTGAGCATGTTGAACGGTACTGCTTTCGGCCAGCAGCGCATTGAGCCGCACCCCTTCCCGAAGGAGGCCCACCACGCCCACGGACGAGGTTGTCGCAATGACAGTTAGGTGCATGATCAGGGCGAAGGTGATGCTGATATCTGGCTCGTACCCAAAGAAGATGAGGCTGCCCGCCACCGCCGCCTCAAACGTCCCGACGCCGGCAGGGCCGCTGGGCACAGCGATGCCCAGCCCGGCAGCAACCACGGTCACCACGCCCATTATCCAAGGGGGGGCGGCGGGCCAAAATGCCAGCATGAGCACCCAGGCGGCACCGGCGCCCAACGCCCAAATCACTAGAGCCCAGGCCAGGGCCAGCAGAAACCGGCCCGCCGACGGAATCGACAGGACCACACGCTCGACAGCCTCCAGGATGCGGTGGCGCAGGCTGTCCTTCAAGCGCAGTGCTTCACATAGGCGGCCGGTGACGGCCAGCAGCTTCTGCGGTGAGATGCTGCCGAAGACGAGCACGAACGTGACACCGGCCAGCCCGACAGCCCCGGTGAGAATGCCCGCCGTGGTGAACTGCTGTGGAACGGCGGGATGAGTGAAGAAGACCAGGCTCAGGGCGGCCAGAGCCAGCACATCGGTGAGGCGTTCGGCGACGATGCTCGTGCCCGCAGAAAAGGCATCCATCTGCTCGCGGCGGCTGGCCAGGGCCAGGCGAACCCCCTCCCCGAGACGGGCAGGCAGAATGTTGTTGAAGAGCATGCCGATGCCGAACAACCAGAATCCATCGGGGGTAGAAAGCCGCCGTTCCGCCAGGATCGACCACCGCAGGCCCTGTGCGGCCAGCGCAGCAAGCAGTATGCCTATCCGCAGCAGGATGAACTCATGGCGGGCTGTGACAAGCAGCCTCGAGAACTCGGCCCAATCCTTTTGGCGCAGCACCAAAAAGAGCGAAAGCGCGCTTATGGTCAGGCCAGCTGCAAAGATGACCCAGTGTCTAGGTTTCAATCCGGCTCCAATCCCTGTGCTGAGGACCCTTTATGATAGAGTACAGTGCTGTTATCCCCGTCTATAATAGTGCAAACATCGTGGGCAAGACCATCGACCGCACCGCCGCGTTCTTTGAGACGCACGAGCTGTCCTACGAAATCATCCTCATCAACGATGGCAGTACGGACGCAAGCTGGCAGGTGATCGCCGAACGAGCCCGCGAACAGCCGGGCCTCTTCGCCATCGATCTGCTTAAGAACTACGGGCAGCACACGGCGATCTTCTGCGGTTTGCAGGCGAGCCGCGGCAGGTATGTCGTCACCTTGGATGATGACCTGCAAAACCCACCTGAGGAGATCGCGCATCTGATCGCAGCCGCCGAAGAGGGGCATGATCTGGTGTTTGGGCAGTTCAGGGCGAAGCAGCACAATGCCCTGCGCCAATGGGGCAGCCTGGTTGTGCGCTGGTTGAACCAAAGGATGTTCAACAGCCCGCCGGATTTAGTCCTGAGCAACTTCCGCCTGATGCATCGGGACGTGGTCGACCGGATTTGCAGCTACCGGACGGCCTATCCCTACATCACGGGGCTCGCGCTGATGTTCGCGGCAAGCCCGGCGAACGCGCTGGTACGCCATGACAGGCGCGCGGAGGGTGGCAGCTCCTACAATCTTGTGAAGCTCCTGCGGCTCGTGGCTCGTATCTTGTTCAATTATTCGGCATTTCCGCTGCGGCTCACCGGCGGCATCGGTCTGGTTGTGGCTGCGGCCAGCTTCGTTTTTGCCCTCGTGACGATTGTGCAGCGCCTGGTCGGTGCTGTCACCGTGCCGGGTTGGGCGTCTGTCGTGGTGATGCTCTCGTTTTTCAACGGTCTCATCATCCTGATATTGAGCATGCTTGGCGAATACCTGATTCGCTTGGTCAACCAGACCAGCACCGGCCAGATCTACCACATCCGCGAGCAGATACATCGAGACCATTCGCCGGGTTGAGATCGACCCCGCCCGATATCCCCCTCAAGACTCCAACCGTTTGAACAGGCGCGGCAGGATGCGCGGAATGTAACGCTTGATCAGGCTGAGCGTGCGCGCATACCGGTCCGGGAAGAGGTGCAGCACATCCGCCTCAATGCCTGCCACCGCCTGCCGGATGACCTCGGCCGGGTCGGTGACCAGATCGTCAGAGAGGTTGGGTTCGGGCAGGCTGCCGTGGCGGGGTGCTCCTATCATGGGGGTGCGGCTGTAGAAGGGATAGACGTTCGTCACCCGGATGTTGTGCTGGGCCATATCCTCGCTGAGCGCCTCCCCAAAGCCGCGCAGCCCGTACTTGGAGGTGCTGTAGGGCACCATGCCCAGCGTGCCGATCCAGCCGGAGACCGAGGACATATTGACGATGTGCCCACCGCCGCGCGCGATCATATCCGGCAGGAGCAGATGCGTCAGCCGCATGGGGGCCAGCAGGTTGATCTGGATGAGCAGCTCCCAAAAGTCGGCAGGGGTCTCGTGGAAGTGCCCATAGGAGCCAAGCCCGGCGTTGTTGATCAGCACGTCTGGCGTCTCAGCGATGGCATCGACCAGCTGCTGGCAGCCTTCCGGCGTGGCCAGATCCGCCGCGACGCACTGCCGGATCGAGCCGCGGCCCACCTCCTGATGGATGGTGCTCGCGATCGCCTCCAGCCGCGCCGCATCGAGATCGGTCAGCAGCAGGTGGCTGCCCTTTGCCAAACACTGCCGGATGTACTCCTGCCCGAATCCGCCCGCGGCACCGGTGATCAGGACGGTGGCATTGTTGAGGTTCATAGAGGGTGATCCTTTACGTGTGCTGTGTGGGACAAGTCTACCGCTGGTAGCGCCGGTTGGCATATCCGGGTGCACGTCAACGCCGCCCGATTGCCATCTGCCCCGACCTGTGCTTTACTACGAGGTGATCGCACTGCTGCACAGGAGGCCCCGACATGACCACCGTACAGACCTTATCATCCCTGCCGCTCACCAGCCTGGAGCCGCGCCTACGGCATCTGCTGCCCGCCGACCTGTATGCCCTGGCCTGGATGGACCAGTCGCCGCAGAACCTGGAGCGCGTCTTCGAGCACCTGCGCACCCTCCAGCGCATGCTCGTTGACTATGTGCCCCGCCAGCTGTCTGACAATCCGCCCGCGCCGGGGCGTGTGCGCCGCGCCTGGACGCAGGGCGCCCTGATGTTCACGGACCTCAGCGGCTTCACCCCATTGATGGAAGCCAACGCCCTGCGCGGCCAGGCCGGGGCGGAAACCCTGCTGGGCGTGCTTAACCAGTACTTCGCGCAGATGATCGAGCTGGTGAGCAAATCCGGCGGGGAGATCCTGGAGTTCACCGGGGATGCCATGCTGGCGCAGTTCCCGCCGACACCCAACGGTGACGAGACCGCCCAGGCCGTGCGCGCCGGGCTGCGCATGCAGCGCGCCATGCGGAATTTCCAGAACATTGAGACGGATATCGGGCCGTTCACGCTGGGCATGCGTGTGGGCATCCACACGGGCCGCTACCTGACAGCCGATATCGGCACGCCGCGGCGCATGGAACACATCCTGTTGGGGCAGACGGTGCAGCACACCAAGCAGGCGGAGGGCGCGGGCGCGGTGCACCGCGTCAACCTGACCATGGACGCTTACGAGGCCGTGCGTGACACGTTCCATTTTGAGCAGGGCGAACCCGGCTATATGCTCGTGGTTGACGACCTCTCCGACGATGACCTGGGCACGTACGAGCTGGGGGCCTTCAAGCGGCGCAAGCGCTCCGGCGGCATCCTGATGGACCGCAGCGTCGGCGGCCTGTTGAACGAGATCACCGATATGCTCGACCGTGTCGAGCCGCTGGCGGCCTTCCTGCCCGCCCCGATCCTCAACCAGCTGGTCGAATCCACCAGTGATCGCACCATTCCGCCGCGCTTCCCCACGCCGACGGTGGTGTTCGTCAACCTGTTGGGCCTGCCGGAGGCGGTCGATATGGCCCCGGCCAATTCGATCAACCGCATCGTGAAGACGTTCTCCCACACGTTCGCCCGCATCAACGCGGCCGTTGAGGCCCGCGGCGGCGTGCTCAAGAAGGTCACCTACCACCTGACCTGTCTCTTATACACATCT
>JAADYX010000402.1 GCA_010092885.1 Chloroflexota bacterium
CTTCCGCAAACGGCGCATCTCCATCCTGATCGCCGCCCAGACCCTGGCGCAATTCGAGCTGATTTACGGCCGCAGCGGGGCGGAGGCGCTGATCGCCGGGCTGGCCACCCAGATCTACTTCGGCTCCTGTGATGCGGCCACCGCCCGCTTTGTCAGCGCCGCCCTGGGCAAGACCACCGAGCGGGTCCAAGCTGGCGCCCGCCGCCCGGATGGCAGCCGGGGCGAGCCGCAGCTGCGTCAGCGTGATCTGCTGTCGGTGGAGGAGGTGATCACGCCGCCGGCCGGCAACTGCACCCTGATCCATCGCTATGCCACCACCACCTACGCCACCCAGGTCGTCCTGTTGGCCGCCCTGACCTACATGTTCCAGCGCCAGGACTGGGCCGAGGATATCGCTCAGGCCGCCGGCCGTGAGCCGGCTCGCCTGGAGGGGGCGCTCTTCACCCGGCGCCCAGCTGCGGGCAAGCGTAGCCCCGCTGTGCCGTGGACCGAACCCGACTACTGATAGGAGCAAGCTGATGTTCATCAATCGAAAGGACCGCGTGCTGTCCGTCACAACCTCACGCGGCCCGTTTTGGGGTGCTCCGAATGGAGCGACTCGTGTGCGAGTCTCCCTGATTGTACACCACCTGACAGGCCCCCGCTGGGAGGCAGGCCCCTGCCGGGTAGCTGGGCCACCCCCGCTGGAGCTGCTGCCATGACGGAGTACATCTTCTCCGGCGGTCAGATCCAGGTGGCCGCTGATGATCGCCTGAAAGGGCCGCTCAGGGGCAGAACCAGCCAGCGGCCCCACGTCTACCGGCCGGCTTATCTGGTCCTGCTCATCCCGCCCGAGGCGCAAGATGCGGTATCATCGTCAGCAGAGCACTCGGCTGTGACCCCGCAAGAAAGTGAAACGCCTGATGAGCAAGACTGACACCAACGGATCCGCCCTGCGCTGTGCCATCTACGCCCGCTTCTCGTCGGAGATGCAGAACGAGTTGAGCCTCGATGACCAGGTGCGCTTATGCCGCGAGGAGATCGCAAGACGCGGCTGGCGGGTGGCCGGCATCTACACAGACAGCGCCCGCTCCGGCTGGAGCCTGGACCGCGATGGCTTCCAGGACCTGCGCCAGGCGGCTGAGAAGCACAAGTTCGACGCCGTGCTGTTCTGGAAGTTTGACCGGCTGGCCCGCGACCACAACCACATCGTGATGATCAAGGCCCTGCTGCGCCACCAGTACGAGTTGAAACTCTACTGCGTGGAGGGGGTCAGCGCCGATGACGATGACTCGCCCTATACCACCCTGGTCGAGCAGATGATTGCGGTCTTTGCCTCCTTCTACTCGCACAATCTGAGCAGTGACACCAAGCGCGCCAAGCGGAGCCGGGCCTTGCGCGGCGAGTACAATGGCAGCCGCGCCCCCTTTGGCTATGAGCTGGTCACGAAGGCCAGGGCCACCCCCGAGCGACCGGCTGGCCTCTACCCGCATCCGGTACTGGCTCCCATCGTGGTTGAGGCCTTCCAGGTCTACAGCACGGGCGCCTACAGCCATCGCACCCTCTCCGACTGGTTGAACCAGCAGCCTGACGTGCAGGCCTTCTGCCAGGCTGAGCGGGAGGGGCGGCCGCTGGGCAAAGAGATGACCCGTGACATGATCCAGAACCAGATCTACACCGGTCGGGTCTCCTATGCCGAGACCATCTACCTGGGGACGGGGCTGGGGCAGCGCCGCAAGGCCCGCCGCCGGCGTGTGGAGTGGCTGGAAGGACGTCACGAAGCCTTGATCAGCGATGCCTTGTTCGCCGCCTGTCAGCGGGTGTGTGAGCGGATGAGTCGTACGACCAAGACCACCCAGGTGGCGCGCACCTATGTGCTGCCGGACCGGGTCTTCTGCGCTCACTGCATGACCCGCGCCGACGGTAACATGAATGATCGCAACTTTGGCAAGATGCGCTTGCAGTGGCAGGCGCAGAAGGAGGCCGCCATCTATCGCTGCATCGCCCGCGACCGCGGCTATGGCGACTGTGATCAGCGCATCATCTACGAAAGCCGGGTGGTCGGCACCCTGGTCAAGCGGCTCAGGCAGCTCAAGCCCGCCGCTGGTTTCGACCAGCGCATCGATGACCTGGTGCGCTCACGACCGGCGAACCAGGAAGCCCTCAAGCTGCTGGCGGAGTTGGAGGAGCAGCGCGAGCGGGTCCAGTTCAGTTGGGAGCACGGCAAGCTGCTCCCTGAACCCTATCTGGCACGCGTCTCGCAGCTGGAGCGCGAGATTGCATCGATGCGTCCTTTAGATTATGATAAACTGGAAGAAGCGGCTGATCTCCTTACGCACTTCGGTGACTATTGGGATCAGTGCGCAGACCTTGAACAACCGGAAGAGGCACGCCAGCAGCTTCTCGCCAAAATCGTGGATCGCGTGTTTGTCTACGACGACCGGGTTATCGCGGTCGCTTTGCAGCCTGATTTTGGTGTGCTCTTGGATGTGTCAGAACGATTGCCGAAAGACGTGTTGACCGCCATGGCGGATGAAGCGAAAAAGGCACAGGGGACCCATGAGTCCTCTGTGCCCAGTACGGGGACGACGGGGATCGAACCCGCGATCTCCGGCTTGACAGGCCGGCGTGTTAACCGCTACACCACGCCCCCTTTATTCAGGACTACGAAA
>JAADYX010000403.1 GCA_010092885.1 Chloroflexota bacterium
GAATACCTGCCTGCTGCCGATCGGATCCTCCTGCCTGCGCACAATACATATCTGCTCATCTGGGCTGAGTTGGGACTGCCCGGCCTGCTGCTCGTCCTGACCGGGCTCGCACTGACTCTCACTCAACTTCGCAGGGACGATGCAGCAGCGATTGCAGCTGCCGCATTGGCAGCAATCTGCTTGATCATGCTGGTTGATTTCTACTTCTGGGGTGATCTGCGCTAACGCTACCTGCCTTTCCTCTTGATCGGAATGGCATGGCGCACCGGCTAACATCGCCCGCGCTTGCGGCGGCTGGCGTGTTCGGAGCCGTGCTTGGTGTCTACCTGGCGACTCTTTCGCCGACGATCAACTCCTTCGACAGCGCAGAGTTCACCACCGCAGCCGCTGACCTGGGAATTGTTCATGCAACCGGCTATCCGCTCTATCTGAGCCTCGCCCATCTGGTGACCCGTATTCCTGTCGCCACCCTGCCCGTGCGTGTCAATGCGTTTTCGGCTGTGTGCGCAGCCGGGGCAGCCGGAGTGATTGTCCTGCCTGCATACCGTTTGAGCCACGATCTACCTGCTGCTGCTGTATCTGGCCTTGCGCTCGGGCTCTCAGGGCTGCTGTGGTCCCAAGCCGTGATCGCTGAAGTCTATGCCTTGGAGGCGCTGCTGACCGCTGCTCTGCTCCATTTTGCGGTGCACTGGTGGCAGACAGACGAACAACGCTCGCTTGTTGGTTTGATGCTCCTGTTTGGCCTGAGCCTGACCAACCATCTGGCCAGTGTTCTGCTGGGTCCCGGACTGCTTGTTCTCGTTGTCTGGGGAATCAAACAACAGAAGACCTCGCTGCGCTGGGTCGCTGCTGCCGCGCTGACCGGACTGCTGCCGCTTACTCTGTACGCTTATCTCCCCATGCGTTTCGCCGCTAACCCAGCCCTCAATTACGTGGGGACGTATTTCCCGCACATCGATCTGACCACGCCGGGTGGCATCGTGTGGATGGTAAGCGGGCGCATGTTCGCCAGCGAGATGTTCGGTGTGCCATTGGCGGTGGCACTCCGCAACGTGCTCGCGGTGCTCGGCGGCTTTTGGTTGGAGATGCTCGGCATCGGCCTCCTGTTGATGATCGCAGGGGGGCTGCGTTTATGGCAGCGCGACCGCTGGATTGTCATCTTTGTCGGGCTCGGCGCTGCCTTGATTGTTGTTTTCTTCAGCACCTACGATGTGATTGACGCAGCTGTTATGACGCTGCCTGCTCTCGTGCTGACTGCACCGCTGCTCGCTGTTGGTCTGAACCAGCTGCGCCTTGAATCCCTTCCCGCGGTGGTTCGCCGCTTCGGGGTGCCGGCAGTCGGCATGCTGTTGGTTGCCACCCACCTCATTGTGAACGGGCCCTTTGCCAGTCGCCGGGGGGATACTGCCGCCTATGATTACGCACAGACCGTTATGCACAGCGTTGAACACAATGCCTTTGTTTTGACCTTCTGGACCACAGCAACCCCCCTTGAATACCTGCAGATCGTTGAGGGCATCCGAGCCGATGTGACGATTTTCGACAGGGGATTGTATGTGCTTGGCGTGCGTGACCAACTGCTGCGGACGGGTATCCGCGAGGACCTCCCCGACCGGATGACTGCGGCCCTCCATGCCGAGATACGCATCGCAGCTGAGCATCGGCCTGTCTACATCACGGAGAACGATCCGGCCGTCAGCGAGGAATTTTGCCTCACACCGGTGACCGGTGTGCCTGTTGTTCTCTATCGTGTCTGGTTGGACCGACCGCCCGGCCAAACCTGCGAGCAGCCCTGATCAGCTCAATCCGGCCGCGAGTACCCCGGCGATGCGTTCAGCAGCCCTACCGTCACCAAAGGGGGAGACAGCGGTTGCCATCGCATTGTACGCAGCGCTGTTGGTCAGCAGTTCTGCTGCCGCCCCGACTATCTGCTGTGCATCGGTGCCGACCAGTCGCGCCACCCCGGCTTCGACTGCCTCCGGCCGTTCCGTGGTACGCCGCATCACGAGCACCGGCTTGCCGAGCGCGGGTGCTTCCTCCTGTAGACCACCCGAGTCCGTGATGACTAACGCTGCCCGGTTCATCAAATGGGCAAAATCAGGATAGGGCAGAGGCTGGATGAGATCCACACGGTTCACATCGCCTAGAATTCGGTGCACGGGTTCTTGCACGTTTGGGTTCAGATGGACTGGATAAACCAGCCGCACATCCTCGAACCGCTCCGCGATCTGTTTGAGCGCCAGGCAGATCGACTCGAAGTCTTGGCCAAAGCTTTCGCGCCGGTGGGCCGTCACCAAGATGATCCGCTGATCCTCGGGTAGCTCAAGGCTCAAGGGATGGTCTTTGGCTACGGTCCAATGCAGCGCATCGATGACTGTGTTACCGGTCACGTGAATGTTGCCCGCAGCATGCCCTTCATTCAGCAGAGCATGCCGAGCTGTGGCTGTCGGTGCGAAGTGGAATGTTCCCATCACAGAGATCAGCCGCCGGTTGACCTCTTCCGGAAACGGGTTGTAGATATCACCAGTGCGCAGACCCGCCTCGACGTGGCCAACAGGCACCCGCTGGTAGAAGGCCGCCATTGCGCCCGTCATCGCCGTGGCTGTGTCACCCTGCACCAGCACTGTATCCGGCTGCACCTCCTCGATCACTTGGCTGATGCCTGTCAGGGCGCGGGCTGTCACCCCAGCCAGAGTCTGGTTGGGCCGCATCAGATCGAGGTCGTAGTCGGGTGCAATGTCAAACCAATCCAAGACCTGATCGAGCATTTCGCGGTGTTGGGCCGTCACGCAGGTGACCGCTTCAAAGCGATCATCAGCAGCCAGTTGGTGAACAACCGGAGCCATCTTGATCGCCTCAGGGCGTGTGCCGAATATCATCAGGATGCGGGCCATGGAATGCCTTTCCAGTGAGGATGAATGCGGCGCGATTGTAGCGAGGCGGCTTCAGGCCCGCCAACCGCTTATGGTTTCCATGCCGATAGCGATCACCAGCGCGTTTGTGAGCAGCATGGACCCATACTGCGGGTACTTTGCCTCCAACAGGCTGACGGCTTCAGCATGCTGCGGCTCGCCCGGTTCGATTAGAGCAGCTGGCCCCCGAACCTGCACCCACACCAGGCGCGACCAGTCTTCTTCGTAGTGATCAACGACCAGGCACACACGTGGTTCAGCCTGAATATTGCGCACTCGTCGCAGCTGCATGGCCTCAACGCGTTTCGGCTTGGCGTCAATCGGTGTGTAGATGTGGGACTCGTCCAGCACGTATACGATCGGCACCACATGAGCTTGGCCGGTTTCATCTACGGTCGCCAGCCGGGCGACACGTGAGTCCTTTAGGAATGCCTGCTTCCAATCCATTTGACGAACCTCTCTGCGCCATATACACTCAGATACACTCATCCAGAGCGGTGGAGGGATCGGCCCTGTGAAACCGCGGCAACCGGTGGCAGTATAGCCGCAAGGTGCCAACTCCGACAGACAAACCCGTCTGAGAGATGAGAGGCAAAACGTGTGCGCGCGTCCTCTCATCTACGTTGATTGAGAGGATTTTTTCTTTGCGAGGTGAACCCCATGTCAACACCTGATGTGATCGGCGACCGCATCCGCCTGCTGAAGTCCGCCTTGGATACCCGTATTCTGGTCCTTGATGGGGCCATGGGTACCATGATCCAGACGCATCTGCTGGACGAAGCTGGTTTCCGCAGTGAGCGATTCAGCGATTGGCCATATGAACTGCGCGGCAACAACGACCTGCTGAACCTGTCACAACCCGACATCATCGCCGAGATCCACGAGGCTTACCTGGAAGCGGGCGCTGACATCGTCGAGACGAACACATTCAACGCCAACCGCATCTCCCAAGCGGACTACCATATGGAAGGCATTGCCTATGAGATGAACCTGGCTGGTGCACGCCTCGCACGTGCAGCCGCCGACAAATTCAGCACCCAGGAAAAGCCGCGTTTTGTGGCAGGCGCACTTGGACCAACCAACCGCACCGCTTCCATCTCGCCGGATGTCAACCGGCCTGCTTTTCGCAATGTCACGTTCGACGAGCTTGTCGGTGCCTATGCAGAAGCTGCCCGAGGTCTGATCGAAGGTGGTGCAGATATCCTTCTCATCGAGACGATCTTCGATACCCTCAACGCCAAAGCTGCGATATTCGCCATCCATACGTTATTTGAGGAACTCGGCGTTGAGCTGCCGATCATGATCTCCGGCACGATTACCGATGCCAGCGGGCGGACCCTTTCCGGCCAGACGACCGAGGCCTTCTGGAATGCGGTACGCCACGCTGAACCGTTGATCGTTGGGCTCAACTGTGCACTCGGGCCGGAGGCCATGCGCCCCTACATCCGTGAGCTGTCGCGTGTTGCAGAGGACACATACGTCAGTATCTATCCGAATGCGGGTCTGCCGAATGCCTTTGGCCTCTATGACGAGACCCCCATCAGCATGACGGAAGTCTTGGAGGATTTTGCCTCTTTAGGATTTGTGAATGTGGTCGGCGGGTGCTGTGGTACCACGCCCGACCACATTGAGTTCTTTGCGCGCATGGCTGCGAACTACACCCCGCGTGAGGTTCCAAAGCACACACCAGTGATGCGCCTCAGTGGTCTGGAACCGCTTAATGTTACGCCGCAGCTCAATTTCGTCAACATCGGGGAGCGCACCAATGTTACCGGTTCGCGCCGGTTCGCGCGCCTGATCCGTGAGGAGAACTATCAAGAGGCACTCGATGTCGCCCGACACCAGGTGGAGGGTGGTGCGCAGATGATCGATATCAACATGGACGAGGGCATGCTTGACTCGCAAGCGGCTATGGTCACCTTCCTGAACCTCATTGCCACAGAGCCGGACATCGCCCGGGTGCCGGTTGTGATTGACTCGTCCAAGTGGTCTGTGATCGAAGCCGGGCTCAAGTGCGTGCAGGGCAAATCTGTTGTGAACTCCATCAGTTTGAAGGAGGGGGAGGCAGAGTTCATCCGGCAGGCCAGGCTTGTTCGCCGCTACGGGGCCGCTGTAATCGTGATGGCATTTGATGAAGAGGGTCAGGCCGATACGGTTGAACGCAAGACAGCCATTTGTGCACGTGCGTACCGCATTCTCACTCAAGAGGTGGGCTTCCCTCCGGAAGACATCATCTTTGATCCCAACATCTTCGCCGTGGCCACCGGCATCGAAAGCCACAATGAGTACGGCCTGGCCTTCATTGAGGCCACACGTTGGATCAAAGAGAACCTGCCGCACGCGAAAGTCAGCGGCGGCGTGAGCAATATATCATTCAGCCTCCGCGGCAACAACACCGTGCGTGAGGCCATCCACGCCGCCTTCCTCTACCATGCCATCCACGCCGGGATGGATATGGGCATCGTCAACGCCGGGCAGCTTGAAGTCTACGAGGAGATCGATCCTGATCTGCTCGAACGGGTGGAAGATGTGCTGTTGAATCGACGTGCAGATGCCACAGAGCGGCTCGTTGAATTCGCTGAAACTGTAAAAGGCAAGGTCAGAACCCGCGAGGAAGATTTGGCCTGGCGGGCCGAATCAGTCGAAAAGCGTCTGGAGCATGCGCTGATTAAAGGCATCACCACCTTCATCATTGAGGACACCGAGGAAGCCCGCCAGAAGGCAGATGCCGCTCTGGAAGTGATCGAGGGCCCGTTGATGTCCGGCATGAATATCGTCGGCGATCTCTTCGGTGAAGGCAAGATGTTCCTGCCGCAGGTGGTCAAAAGTGCGCGTGTGATGAAGCAGGCTGTTGCCCACCTGGTGCCCTATATCGAAGCCGAAAAAGCAGCCTCAGGCGATACAAGCAGCACCGGGCGTATTCTGCTGGCCACCGTAAAGGGTGATGTGCACGATATCGGCAAGAACATCGTCGGGGTAGTGCTACAATGCAACGGCTACGAGGTGATCGACCTCGGCGTGATGGTCTCCTCCGATCGGATTCTACAAGCTGCCAGGGAACACGCCGTGGATATTATCGGGCTCAGCGGTCTGATCACGCCCTCGCTGGAAGAAATGCGGCACGTTGCAGCAGAGATGGAGCGCGAGGGTTTTCGTGTGCCGCTGCTCATCGGCGGGGCAACAACTTCCAAAGTGCATACGGCGGTCAAGATCAGGCCGGAATACACCAGCGGTTCGGTGATACACGTGGTGGATGCGTCACGGGCCGTTGGGGTGGCAACGAAACTGCTCAACGAAGACGACGCGTATATCGCCAGCATGGACGCCGAGTACACCAATCTCCGACAGCGGCACGAAAACAAGCAGGCCCGGCGCACCCTGCGTCCGCTGTCGGAAGCACGTGCCAATGCCTTCGACCTCGACTGGACGAACTACACCCCACCAAAACCAGCCTTCACCGGTATCAAGGTGTTCGACAGCTGCGATCTCGCGGTGCTGCGCGACTACATCGATTGGACACCTTTCTTTGCTGCCTGGGAGTTGGCAGGCCGCTACCCGGCTATCCTTGACGATGAGGTAGTCGGTGAGACCGCGCGCGGTCTGTTCGCGGATGCGCAGGAGATGCTCGACTGCATCATCGAGAAGAACTGGCTCACCGCTCGCGCAGTGATCGGGCTCTTCCCGGCAGAAAAGGCCGGTGCTGATGACATCCATCTTTACGCAGACGATGCCCGCCGCAGCACGCTGACGACCGTGCACACCTTGCGCCAGCAGATGGCCAAGGCAGATGGCCGGCCCAACCTGGCTCTGGCCGACTTTATCGCGCCGGAAGGGGACTATATGGGCATGTTTGCTGTGACAGCAGGCATTGGATTGGATGAGGTCGTCGCCCGCTACGAAGCGGAAAATGATGATTACCATGCCATCCTTGTGAAGGCGCTTGCTGACCGTCTCGCTGAGGCCTTCGCAGAATTGATGCACGAACGGGTTCGCAGGGAGTATTGGGGGTACGCACCGGATGAGGTGCTCGACAACGACGCGCTGATCAATGAGGCGTATCAGGGCATCCGCCCCGCACCGGGGTATCCAGCGTGCCCGGACCATACTGAAAAGGGCACCCTGTTCGAGGTATTGGATGTGCCCGGTCGTATTGGTGTCCGCCTGACAGAGAACTTCGCCATGATGCCTGCGGCTTCAGTCAGCGGCTACTACTTCTCCCACCCGCAGTCACAGTATTTCGGCATTGGGCGCATTGGTCGCGATCAGCTAGCAGACTATGCTCAGCGTAAAGGTATGAGCATAGCAGCCGCGGAGCGTTGGCTGGCACCCATCCTTGCGTATGACAGCTAACCCGCTACTCTTCAGACGGCTCCTCCATCACCGGGGGAGCCTCCTGCTTTTCAGTGCTGTCTTCCTCAACCTCATCGGCAGCTGAGGTGTCATCCATCTCTTGATGCTCGGCTTCTTGTTGGGCACGTGTCTCGGCTTCAAAGCGCGCCTCTAACTCCGCAATGACCTCTTCAGGTGAGGGGAATGCCGCGGCTTCTTCCTGGGGGATCTCAGGTTCATAGTTGGCATGCGCGTCTTCCGCTAACGTCAGGAGGGCTTTATCGGAGAACTGCCGTCCGCTGTACTCATCAGCGAGAGCCGGATTAAACAGCGCATCCATATTGTAGCGCCACGTTCCGGGCCGGATCTGGCGCATGACCGACCGGCAGGTGTCACAGCGCACGGAACGCCGCGTGCTGACCAAGCCCAATGTTTGACGGCTGACCTCATCCAATTCCAACATGCCGATCTGGCAGACAGGGCACGCCTCCAGCACAAAACCATCGGCGTACCGGCTTCGTTCGCGCCGTCCTGCGACAAAACGCACGGCATAGGCCAGTATCGCCAGGAACAGCAGACCAACGCCTGCCCAAAGACCGGCTTCAGGCGGAAGGGTTACCGCTGGCGGTTCTTGAGTGCTAGCCGGAGGCTCTTCGGCTTCCGGCGGGACAACGATGGCCTCCTGTGTTGCCGTTGGTGTCGGCGTGGCCGTCGGCTCGGGTGCGGTGGTGGCTGCCGCTTCAGTGGGTTCGGGCGCATCAGTCGCCGTGGGCGATGGTTCATCGGTTGGTGCGGGCGTGCTCGAAGGTTCAACCGTTGGTGTGGCTGTGCCCACCGCGGGTGTGGGGGTCAGCAGCGGCGGTGCTTCTAACTCAGGCAGTGCAAGCAGGTCCAGGCTTGGATCCCAGGATACGAGCCCAGCAGCGATCCACCCGATCTCGCGCTCGCCGGTCCATTCGATGGCCACCCACGTCCCGTTGAAATTGCGCCCCACCGGGAAAACTTCTGTGTTGTAAGCCAGGGCACCCAATGGCCCCCAACTCTGATCAGGGCCAATGCGCACCACCAACGTTGAAACGGTCACCACGCCGCCTCCCGCCGGAGGAGGCAGCAGGGTCGGTGTTGGCCCTTCCTGCGCGTACAGGGACGCTGCCGGTGAGAGCAGCATCCCCAGCAGCAGAGCTGTGAGGACTACGAGCAGCCGCCGCAATGAACCCCCTACCCGAGTGACCCGCTGGTTGGGTCGCTCGGCGTGGCTTTTGTCTCGTTATCACGTCCGGGGAGAATAGCTTTGGTGAAGCGTTCCAGAAGCTGCCAGAAGAAATTCTGGCGGAAGCCGACCACAACACACACTGCATAGATCACCAACAGGTATTGATCTTGCAGCCCAACCGGCTGATCTGGCCTGGTGAACAATGCCAGACCGACCAAGCTGGCGCCCAGCAGAACCAGATAGGTGATCACACCGAGGGCAATGCCCAACACCGGGTTGAGCACAAACCACGATGTATGGCTGGGGTCAAAGTCGCGCTCGATGGCTGTGTGCTTGATCAGCACCCACAGCGCACCGAAAACTCCGCCCAAACCGCCGAATAACCCGGGGAGAATAGTGCCCGTCTGGAACTCAGAGACGCCGCGCTCCATGAGCAGTGCGGTCACATCGGGGATGAAGATCGACGCACCGGACAGGATCAACAGGCTGATCACCAAATACACGCCGATCCACGCGCCGTGTGTCCGTGCCCACTGCCGAGTCTTCTCCCTCATCCGCAGCCGCGCTTTCACCCCATTGACCAACTCTTCAGCATTGTCATAGAACTCGCGTCCCGCCAACAACAGTTCGCGCGCCTTTTTCAGGTCGGTCAAGGACTGCTGGGTATCTTCATAATCACCCCGCACGCGGTCGATCACAACCTCATACAGCTCATCGATTTCAGCCCACAGCGCATTGATCCGATCCTCCGTCAGCAGCAGCCTCTCCAGATCGGTATCCGGTGGCAGGTCTTCGGTCGGATCTTCACGTATCATGCGGTTCGATCCAGCCCGGACCTCTACCGGCCCGCCGATCAGGCTCTCAAGTGTATCGGCCACGCTGGCCGGGCGAAGGATGCCACCACTCGTCAGCGGATCAGCCGGCGGGGTAGTGGGGCGTGGGGTTGGTGGCGCTGCCGCTGCCGGAGCCGTCTCTAACCGGTCAAACAGTTCCGCGATCCGGTCGTCGGCAGGCACCTCAGGTTCGCGCGTCAGTTCGCCCATGTCAACTGTAGGTGCCTCAATCGGCCCGCCTTCGATGATTTCAGGTTCGGGCAGTTCATCCGCAGCCGAACGCACCGGCAAAGGAGGTTCCGCATCGGGTGCCGGGGTAGGGGGAGCACTGCCCAACTCATCCAGATCTTCAGGGGAGAGATCCGGCGTCATATCGACCGCATCCGTGATGGGCGCCATAACAGGCCCTTCCGGTTGAGCCTCGCTGAAGTCTTCCGCACCGCGTCCGCGGTCAAAGGCTGCGTCGGGCGGCACGTCCGGTTCAGGGGTAGTCGCGGTGAGGATGGCGTCGGTCTCATCATCGGCGCTGATGGGACCGCCTGTCTCCATGTCCAACGGGTCATCCCCGCCCGTGGATGCCATGTTGTCACGACCGCCGACGAGAATATCCCAGCCTCTGCCTGCCAGCGATGTATCCGGTGTTGTCTCTTCCTCGTCAGCCATTAACAATCTCCTCTGCGAGCTTACGATACGCCAAGGCCCCGTCGTGGTCGGGCGCATAATCAACCAGAGTTTGCCGTGCGACCGGGACCTCAGCGAATTTCATGCTGTTGTGCACCATAATATCAAACACTTTTTTACCAAAAACGGACCGCAGTTCCTGCACGACTTCTTTAGCATGCTGGGAATTCTCCGCATACATTGTGGGCAGCATACCCAGCAGTTGAAGCTCCGGATTGAGCTTCTTCTTCACACGCCAGACCGTCTCCATCAGGCCGCGGACCCCGCGCATCGCCAGGAAGTGCGTCTGCACAGGCACCAGCACTTCGGTGGCGCCTACTAATCCGTTGAGGGTCAGCAGACCCAGGCTGGGCGGTGTATCAATGAGCACAAAGTCAAACGGGATCCGGTTGCGATCAAGGCCCAGTTTGAGCCGATGCGCCCGGTTAGAGGCATTGACCAACTGCACTTCTGCCGCAGCCAGATCGATACTGGCTGGAGCAATGGCCATTTCACCCCCTTTGCCCACGGGCTTGAGTACACGGGCAATGGACGTGTTCTCGTTGATCAGGACCGAATACATGCTGCGAGGCAGGTTGTACGGGTCAATACCGTAGGTTGCTGTAAGTGCAGCCTGAGGGTCCATATCGATCAGCAGAACGCGTTTGCCCATTTTATGGAGGGCGGCCCCCAGATTGGCGACGGTCGTTGTTTTACCAACACCGCCCTTCTGATTGGCAACCACAATGCGTCGGGTCAAAAGGATGCTCCTGGCGCGCTTGGAACTCGCCCCGCATTATAGCACAGCTTAGGATCCCCATAAACCGCGCTTGACCAGCCGTTTGGGGTGGGCTATCATCGGGACCATGCGTAAGCAGGAACTCCTAGATGAACTTAAAGCCGCCCGTGCCGACTTCATGCAGGCTGTGGAGGGTCTCTCCGCTGAGGAGATGCTCAGGCCCAGTGCTGTCGGCATCTGGTCAATTAAAGATGTGATGGCTCACCTTGTTGCATGGGAATCGGAATTGATCACCGCACTTAATGATGCGCAGAACCGCAAGGCACCGCGCATCGTTGACATTGAAGACATCCACGGTTGGAACGAAGACCAATACCAGCACAATGCCGGCCGTTCCCTAGAAGCTATCGTTGATGACTTCCACAATGTGCATCATATGCTGCTGCGCATGGTGCGCGAGTACAACGAGAAGGCCCTCACAGACCACCGACGTTACTCTTGGATGCTTGGCGAACCGCTGAGCTACCTCATAGAGGAGAATGCCTCCCTGCACGAACAAGAGCACGCAGATGATATCCGGGCCTGGCGCGAACGCGAGGGCCTGTAGATGCGGTTAATCGGCGCGTTGATTGCAGCCATTCTGGTTGTTCTATTTGTTGTTGTGCTGCCTGTGACCATCTGGGCATTTAACGTGCAGCAGGCCCTGTTCACACAGGCCACATCCCAACGCCTGCTGACCAGTGATGCCCTTTATACCGATGAACTTTATGAGACCAGCAGTACGGATCTCCTTGGATATCTGTTCATCAACCGGATAGAGGGATCGAACCAACCCGGTGAGTCGGCCTGGTATGTGGATCAGTTCTTCCGCAACTTACCTGCCAGTGCCGCCCCTGATGTTGCCGGGCTGCTCCTCCCGCCTGAATGGATCCAAGACCAGTTCACGACCAATCTACAGACAACCTTCGACTGGATCGATGGCGCACCGCTGGCCCCTGATCTCTACTTTGGCATGGCATCGGTCAGGGACCGGATGCAGGGCAGCACGGCTGCCGATGTAATCCGCATAGGGCTAGAAGCGCTGCCAGCCTGCCAGCCTACGGATGAAGTACAGATCCAAACCTTGTTGGCCGAAACCGGGGGGCCGGACACACTCCCTGCGTGCCGCCCAAGCGATGTCACTCTGGCTGACCGTCTGGAGACAGCTTTTGCGGAAGCTGCACCCGCACTGCCGGACACCATTCCTTCACAGGACCAGCGTGAGCAACCACTTGATGCTTCTGATGAACAGATGTGGTTCAACAATAAAGTATGGATACGGGTACTCCGCGAAGCATCATTTCTCATTTTTCTGCTGCCTGTGGTGGTCCTCCTGCTGATCGAGATCATGATCGTGCGCTCGTTTAAAGCGCTCTTCGGCTGGTTTGGATGGGCTCTGCTGCTTGGGGGCCTGGTAACATTGGCACTTCCGGTAGCGATCTTGTTCCTGCCGACGGCTCAGGCATTTATTCTGGATCTCCCCCTGGACCAACTCCAGGCAACCTTCGTACTGCTCGGCGTTCTTGATGAGATCGCCCGTCCGATCCTGTTTCAAGGTATCGGTGTGACTCTTGTCGGTTTGGTGATGGTCATTGTTGCGGGCAGTATGCCCCGACCCTGATCGCTGGCAGACGATTAGAGGGCACGCTATAGTGTTGCAACCATGGAAAAGATGGCGGTTTCGCCATCTGTTGAGTTTTTAGGAGTACTGATGTCACGGGTGATCAATCCAAATGCTCCCGGCAAACTGCGTAATCAGCTCATGCGAACCTGTGCTGAGATCATCAAACGCCTCTCGCAAAAAACTGAAGTCGATGACGATGTGATGGACATGACCGCGCTGCTGGTATTCAGTTTTCGTGAGATCGACGAGGGCATTGATCAGGCTGTGGCCGCCTGGGAAAAACGCGACTATTGGGTCAAAGCCGCCCGGTTCCGCAATGAGTGGATATGGGTGCGGGAGGCCGCCGACAATCTGGAGCGCATAATCCGCGAAGAGCAGTGGGATGAGCTCCCTCCGTCGCTGATCAAGTTGGTTCAGCATTTCGAGGATATTAAGATCGCGCGCTACACTCGCAAACCCACCCTATGGAAGGGTGCTTACGAACGCCTTTTGGAAGAGCAAGCAGCAGACTGACGCCCATGAAGACCCGCACATTTATCGCTTTCCTGCTGTCCATCTGGCTGATCACGGGATGCAGCCAGCCAGCACCGACCACCCAACCCTCAGCCTCAACGGATGTGCCGGTGGACAACACCGACACACCCCCCGATGCCACTGAGCCCGAACCAACGGTACCACCCGAGCCAACCGACACCCCCGACCCGCTGAGTGCTGAAGGGCCGATTGATGTGACCTTCCAGACGGCCGATGGTGTTGAGCTGGCCGGCACTCTGTACGGTCCGCCCGATGACCTTATCCTCGTGATGGTGCCACAGTATCCGGGTGAAGAGGCTGGCTGGCAGACCTTCGCTGAGGCAGCTGCCACCGAAGGGTACCGTGGCCTGACGTTTGATCTGCGCGGCTACGGCGCCTCCGGCGGTGAGCGCAGCGCAGAACAGATCCCCACGGATATCAACGCTGCGCTCAGTTTTGTGCGTGAGCAGGTCGGTGCACAGGAGATCGTGCTGTTGGGGGCATCCCAAGGCGCTACGGGCGCGTTGAGTGTCGCGGCGAATGATGCCAACAACATTCTCGGATTGGCGATTCTCTCGCCCCCGCGGTCGGTGGATGGCTTAGCGGTCACAGACGACGAGCTGGCATCGATTACCCTGCCGAGCCGCTGGTACGCAGCCCGCAAC
>JAADYX010000404.1 GCA_010092885.1 Chloroflexota bacterium
TGGAAGACAGCGGGTTGGTCTGGTTGGCCCCGCTGCTGCTCGTGGTGGTCTTCCAACTGTTGATCCCAGCCACGGCGGAACCCCAATCGCCGCCGGATGCGCCGAATGGTGAGCCGCTGGCCCGGGCGCGGATCGTGGCGGCGCGGGTCGTGCTGCTGCTGTTTGCGTTGGTCTCGCTGGCCTACGGGCGGGCAGGCATCAGTGCGAGTGGGCCGGTGTGGGCTGCTCTGCTCGCCGTGATCATCGGGCAGGTCAGCTCTCCAGAATAGCTGCCATCAGATCGCGCAGCTCAGCCACGGTGAAGCTGCCCTTGCGCAGCACGCCCTTCACGCCCGGCAGGCGCTTCATGGAGTCCGCATCCTCGGCAATCGCGGAGAGCAGAATCACGGGGATGCCGCGGTTGGTGGGGTCGGCGTGCAGGCGGGTCAGCGTCGTGAAGCCATCCATGACGGGCATCATCAGGTCAAGCACGATCAGGTTGGGCTTGTTCTCCGCCACGACATCGAGCGCTTCCTGCCCGTTGACCGCCTCCTGCGCGGCGTAGCCCATCACATCCAGCACATCGATCACCAGTTTGCGCACATCGGGATGGTCATCGACGACAAGCACATAGTCGTCCATCTGCTTACACCCTTCCCCTTGGGACTTAAGTCGTGTGTTCATGATACAGCGCACAGCGGGAATCGTCAATCTTACCGTGATACACTCCCCGTATGGAAACACCGCATGTTGTCATTATCGGCCACCCGCAATGGGAAGCTGCCGCCTCGGATCTGCTCACAGCCGGTGGGTTCGCGCCGGTGGTCCATACGGGCAAAGAGGTCTACACCAATGCCCTTATCGATCTGCACGCCGCCGCCATTCTGGTCGACGGCACCGATCCGGACTGGCAGTATTGGGTCGCCACACCCAAAGCCAGCCCGGCCACCCGGCGCATCCCGGTGATTCTGGTCGCCGACCGTGACGCGCAAGGCACCGGGGCCGACCATACGCTGCCCCCTGAGCGGCTGGCCGCTGAGCTCATCGGGTGGCTGGCTGAGAACGCGCGCGCCCTGCGCCCCGCCGAGCAGGCTGCTCTGCGCGCGGGCTGCGCCGAACCGCTCCCGGAGCGCGCCCAACGTGCCATCGAGCAGTTCAACGCGGGCGCGTACTACAAGCAGCACGATCTGCTCGAAGAGCAGTGGATGGCCGAGGACGGGCCCATCAGGGACCTGTACCGCGCGATTCTCCAGGTGGGTGTGGCATTCTACCAGGTTCAGCGCGGCAACACGCGGGGGGCCTACAAGATGCTGCTGCGCGCCATGCAGTGGTTGGTGATCCTGCCGGATACCTGCCAGGGCGTGGATATCGCCCGCCTGCGTGCGGATGCCATCGCGCTGCGGCAGGCCATTGAGGCCGGGGAACCGCTGGAGACCCTTGAGGGTCTGCTCACGCGAGTCCATTTCGCGGATGAGGGTCCACACCCGCGTTCCTAAGTGCGATGCGTACCTCATTGAAATCCAGCCGCCCTTTGATCAACACCCCGCTGATACCCGGAATCTCATCCAGTTGGCCCAGATCGATACTGGCCGAGATGATGATCACCGGGATTTCCGCCAGCTCAGGTTCGGCGCGCAGGCGCTCAAGCACCTCGAAGCCGTCCATCTCCGGCATGTTGATATCCAACAGGATGGCCTGCGGCTTCAGGTCGCGGACAGCCGCCAACCCCTGCATGCCATCCGGTGCGGAAGCAGCCTCAAACCCCAATGCTTCCACAACGTCCGAAAAAACTGTCCGCATGCTCGCGTCGTCGTCAATGATGAGAATTGTCACATGGCCCTCCCAGCCAGCCTCCCCTGAACAACAAACAGAACGGGCATTTTACCCAATAGGGAAGCTATTGTCTTAGTATGTGTATAACACAAGACGTCTGTAAATAGGTGGTAAATACTATATGGATGACCTCGCCACAATACTAAACACCTTTCGCAGCGAATCGATGTTCATTCAGATGGCGGCAGGCAGCGCGCTGAAGGCCATCGGGGAGCCCGCTGTGCCCGGCCTGATCGAGACGCTCTCGGCGGAGCGTGATACGGTCCGCGCGTCGGCGGCGCGCCTGCTCGGTGAGATCCCCATCAGCGACGAAGCCCTTGCCGCACAGGTGATCGACGCCCTGACTGAGGCCACACGCGATCCATTTGGGCCGGTGCGATGGTACGCGGCCATCGGATTGCGCGCCCTGGCCGAACACCATCCCGCCGAACAGGCCGTGCCCGCCCTGATCGATCTGCTGGAGGACGACAGCTTTCCGCACCTTTCCGCTGACCGCGCGATCAACGAGCAGGCCGCCCGTACTTTGCAAGCCATCGATACACCGCAGGCCCGGCAGGCCGTCGATGCGTGGTGGGCCGAGCAGGACGACTGGTTCTGATGCGTAAGCGTTTTGCAAGAAACGCACATGCTGCGTAACATGATGGGCCGGGGAGGCGTCAGGATGTACTGCGCCACTCCCAAGCGTGGTGCAGTACTGGCCTGCGTGGTCAGAAGTCCGTATATTGTGGAGGATAATCACATGGAACAGCAGCTTGATCTGTATGAAATCGTGTTCGCGCTCAACAGTGCGGACAGGGGGGCACGCGAGCAGGCCTTTGACGAGCTGGTCGGGATGGGCAGTTCAGCGGTGCAGCCGCTCGTGGAGATGTTCCCTGAGATCGCAGGTATGGCCCGCCTTGAGGTCATCAAGGCGTTCGGCGTCATCGGTGATGAGCGGGCCGCCACTGTGCTGGCCGATGTTGTGCGCAGCCGTGACTCGGAGGAGGTGCTGTTTGCCTCCAGCATGTCCGCCCGTGCCCTCGGTCAGATCGGTGCGGTCGATACGCTGGCCGATCTCCTTGATGAGAACGAAACCGGTCCGCGCCGCATGGCCGTGACCGTGCTCAAGCAGATGGAAAGCGACGAGGCGGTCGAAGGTCTGGCCAAAGCGTTGGAAGATGATGATACGCAGGTGGTCTCGCAGGCGGTTGAGGGGCTGCGCTCACTCGGTACGCCGCGCGCCATCGCCATTCTCGACCGGCATCGCTTCCGCCGCTAAACGATCGATCATGCCAGCCGGGAGAACAATCTCTCCCGGCTGTTTGATTCTCAGGCTCAGTCGCTGCTGCTGGGGATGTGCGGCAGCAGCCACCGCAGGAAGGCATCCTGCGAGCGTGTCTGCATCAGCAGGTGCCCCGGCCCGGTCAGGTCGACCACTAGGCCCTCACCGCTGAACAGTGTCGACTTGATCCCGCCGACCGTGCGCACATTGAAGCCCATGCCCTCGGTGAACGCGACGATATGGCCTGTATCGATGGTGTACTTCTGACCTGCTGCCAGCTCGACCGTGTGGATCGCGCCAAAGCTGGAGACGATCAGCTGGCCCGCACCCGCAGCGCGCAGCATGAACAGCCCCTCAGAGGCGAAGAACGTCTTCGCACCGCTGAACTTCGTGTCGACCTCAACACCTGCTTCGGAGGCCACGTACGACCCCGACTGGACCATCAGCGGGGTGCCACCGATCGTGATCACATGCAGGTCGCCGGGCAGGGGCGGGGCCACCATGATCGCGCCGCCGTCGCCATCGGCCTGAAACGTATTGATGAAGAACGATTCCTGCCCGAGGATGGCGCGGCCCAGCGACTTGAGGATGCCGCCCTGTGCCTTGGTCTCCATTGTGACCCCGCCGGACATGCTCACCATGGACCCGGCCTCCACCTGCAGCGACTCGTTCGGGCCGAGCGTCACCTGTGCGATGGAGTAGGACGGGCGGTACATGATCTCTGTCTGCATCGATTGTGCTCCTTGTGGAAGGGATTCGCCCCGATCATACTCCGGGTCTCGCCGCTGCGCATCCCCCTCGCAAAACGACCGGACCCCTGCGGGCCCGGTCGCTGATAGGTGAGGGTTGGTCGTCAGAAGGGCCTGATGCCCGGCGATGTCAGGTTGATGTTGACGATCTGGTCGATGAGCTGCGGGCCGTACGCCACCACGATCAGCGCGATGGTCCCCAGCACCCACGGACGCCACTTGTCCAGCCAGACGGGTGTCTGCGAGGGACTGCGGATGGAGTCCGCCTCCGGGATCTCGACGTTTTCCTCGTCGGTGACCTTCTCACCGGCCACAGCGGTCATGAACATGATCGCCACGTACAGATACACGGCTACACCGAGGATGGCCCCACCCAGCCCCACGCGGATGAGGTGGCCCGACCACTCAATCGGGATGTAGGGGGCTTCACCCAGCGGGGTGCGGCGCGGCGCGCCCAGCAGGCCGAGCACGTGCATCGCGTTGGAGAAGATCAGCATGCCGACGAACCAGATCCACGACTGCCACACGGCCAGCTTGGGCTTCCACAGCTTGCGCCCGGTGACGAAGGGCACCAGCCAGTAGGAAATGCCGATGAAGCTGAGGGTCACCGCGGAGGCCACCGTCAGGTGGAAGTGGCCCGGTACCCAGGCCGTGTTGTGCACCACCAGATTGACGTTATAGGAGGCGTTCACAATGCCGCTGATGCCGCCGAACATGAACAGGATCCCGGCCAAAAGCTGCGCTGTCACGGAGGGATCGCCCCAGGGTAGGGAGGCGATCCAGCCGAGCGCCCCCTTTCCGCCCCGTTTGCGCCCCGCATGCTCCAGGGAGGCGATCACCGTGAACGCCGTCAGCAGCGAGGGGAAGGCCACGAAGTAGGTCAGTGTGGCGTGCAGATACTTCCACGCCGCCGGAATGCCCGGATCGGTGAATTGGTGGTGGAAGCCGAGGGGCACGCTCAGCACGAGGAACATCCAGAAGACCAGCCGTGCCAGTGGATCGCTGAACAGCTTGCCGCCCGCCTGTTTGGGCAGCATCGCGTACCAGCTGACATACGCGGGCAGCAGCCAGAAGTACACCAGCGGATGCCCCGTGAACCAGAAGAACGTGCGCGACAGCTGCGGGTCTACGCCCTCGCGCAGGCCCATCGACCACGGCAGCAGGAACACCAGGATCTCGACGGCGATGCCCAGCGTCGCGACTGTCTCTTATACACATCT
>JAADYX010000405.1 GCA_010092885.1 Chloroflexota bacterium
CGGCTGCTGTTCGGCAACAGCCCGGTTCAGGGCCGCAGACGCCCGGTAGATGGTGTGGAAATCCCACTTGATGTACCGTTTGCCCGTCAGTGTTTGGTAGGCTTTGCGCACTCCCCGCTCGATCAGGGGCGGGTGGTCGGTGAAGGGCCCCACAATGCGCACCTCGTCGAAGTGCCGGGCGATCGCGCTGTAGAAGCCATAATCCACGCCGCTGGCCAGTATCGGGTTGCGCGGATCGTGACGCAGGGCAGCATAGAGAACCCTCATGCCAGCCGCTCCTCGATCAGGCCCATCAGACGGCGCACGGCACTCTCCCAATTGACGCTGTTTTCAAAGTACACCCGCGCTTCCGCAGCCAGCCGCCGGTACACGTCCGGCTCGCCCAGCCAACCGGCGAGCACATCGGCATACGCCGCGGGCGGCGCCCCAAGCGGCAGGAAGACCCCCGCCCCATCGGAGACGCCCGGCACATCGGTGGCCAGCACGGGCAGGCTGTATGCGGCGGCTTCCAGCACAGCGATGACGAATCCCTCCGAGCTGGTCGGCAGAACCAGCGCATGGCTCTCACGGAAGAGCGAATCGAGTTGGGCATGCTGTTCGGGATCGGCTTTGTCCAGCAGCCCGTGCAGGGTCACGACCGCAGCCGCCCCCTCATCAAGTGCCGGCTGCGCACCGACCACATGCAGCCGCACCGGGCAGCCGCGCTCGTGCAGATCGAGCGCAGCCCGGACGGCGGTATCGCCGCCCTTGCGATCCCAATCCTTGCCCACGAACAACAGACGCAGCACCTCCGGCGGGAACGCCCTTCGCACCGGGCCCGGATCGGTCATGTTGGCCCCGAAGGGCACGACCGCGATTTTGGCCGGGTCGGCACCGTAATGGCGCGCTTCCTGCGCGATCCACTGCGCGGGGAACACACACAGATCCGCCCGTTGCAGCCCATCGCGGATCGTCTTCACGCTCAGCGCCCGGCTGATCGGTGTGAGGTTGCCCAGGCGGGCCGCAGGCAGGTGGCGTTCCTGATAGTCGTGGGTGAGCATCGCATCCGTGTAGAGCACGACCGGGCAGCGGGCGGGCGTGTAGGCAGCGACGGCATAATCGTTGGTCAGCAGGAGGTCGATACCCGCGGGGAGTTGCGCGCCGACCTGTGCGCCCGTCCGCCGGCCCACCCACGGATCCAGGAAGGTCACATAGCGCCTGCTGATGCGCGTGTGCAGCGCACGCAGCATCCGGCTGAGGGGCGGGTAGTCAAAGTCGACAGGCCCAATCCGGTGAAGCCTGTGGCCCTGCTGTTCGAGAGTCTGCGCCAGGTAGTAGAATGTGCCGGATCCACGGCGGATGTCCCGGCTGTCGTAGAGGGTGGCGAACGCGATCCGCATCACAACCCGGAGCGGCGCGGGCGCAGCGCCATGTGCAGCGCATGTTGGTGGAAGCCCGATCCCTTCAGCAGGGAGGGCCGGCGGCGGCGGACAGCCAGTGCAGCCCGGCGCAGCCAGATGCGCACAAGCCACCCCCACACGGATCGGTGTGTCTGCCGGGCAGCACGCACCGCGGCATAGGCCCGCTGCTGATGGAACAGATCGGTGCTTTTCTCCGCGCTCTTCTGATCGGGGTGGCTGCGCTCGTAGGACAGCACCCGCTCTGTGAAGATCGTCTCCTGCACGTGGGGCATCATGCGCACCCAGAGATCGTAGTCCATGGCGAAGTAGAGGTCTTCGTCCAACGGACCGGCCAGCTCCCACAGGTCGCTCGTCCAGAAGACGCTCGGCTGCGGGAAGGACCGCGCATCGTAGAGGATCTCCTCCCAGGTCGGCTGACGGCTGTCCGTATGGCCGGAAAGCGTCTCCGGCCCATCGGTGAGCACTGCCGCCCCAACCAGCAGCGCACGCTGTTTGCCCCCCAACAGCCGCGCCGCCTCGGCCAGAGCCCCCTCTTCGTAGAGATCGTCGCTGTTCAACCAGCCGTAGATCGCACCGGTGGCCTGCTTAAAGCCCTTGTTGATCGCGTGGGACTGCCCGCGGTCGGGTTCGCTGACCCAGTAGGCGAGCCGGTCAGCCCGCCTCGCGATGATCGCCGGGCTGTCATCGGTGGAGCCGCCGTCAATCACGATGTACTCCAGATTGGCGTACCCCTGATCCAGCACTGAATCGAGGGCCGCCTCAAGGAAGTGCCCCTGATTGTAGCTCGGCGTGACGATCGAGATGCGTGGTTGCACGGGCTATCCTCGCAGCAGTTGTCGGATGCGTCGCCGCAGATTATAGCGCAGTTCCCGCAGCCGCCAGCCAGAAATGACCGGGGGAGCCTGCCCCTCGGCCACAAGGCCAACGCCCGGCAGATAGACCCGGTTGCCCGCCACCCGGTTGATCTCGGTGGCCACCCCGGGCAGATCGCGGTGGGGGCCGTGCAGTATCCGGACGGGCTCGTTCAACGCAACGGGGTGCACAAAGCGACAGTTGTACTCCGGCGGCAGCACCGCCAGCCGGACCTCTGGCAGCTCATAGAGGGCTTGCCGCAGCGCGGGCTGATCGCTGAGTTCGCCTGTGTATCCGGCTGAAGCAGCCGCTGCCAGATCAGCACGATAGAGCGCTTCCCAGCGGGCGAAAAACGCATCTACGCCCGGGCCCCGCCGGCAGCCGATCACGCCCGCGTTAAGCATCGGAAAGGCGGGCGGCACGGCCTCCACCCGGCTGCGCAGTACATCATAGCCCTGCACATAAGTCCGGAAGGTATCCTGTACCATGGCGATATCATACCCGGCGAGCACCTCCCACAGCGCAGGGAAAGGCGCACAAACGTACGTATCCGAGTCCAGCGACAGCGTGCGCGCATAGGGCGATGCAGCCAGCCGCTGAATGCGTTCCAGATAAAATGCTTCCGGCGGGTCGAGCGGCTCTACGGCATCAAAGGCATCGGTCGGCGGCTGACGGTCGGCGTGAATCGTCGTGTGCACACCGGGCATATGCCGCTTGAGGCTCTCGACGGACAGCACCGCCCGCCCGATGTGACGCTCCCCTGTCGCGATGTAGACCACACCGTCCATCATAAGGGGAATTCCGGCAGGTGCATCAACAGGCCGATGTCTTTGGTATTCTCGCGAAACGCATACGATCCGTAGAGCGGCACCAGCGCAATGATGGCATCTGGATAGGGTTCGGCCAGCCTGCGCGCAATCGCGTGGAAGGCGCGGCGCATGCTGTCGCTGGTCAGGTCGTCCCACACGATGACAAAGCGTTCCGCCGCAAGCAGATCGAAGCGCGTCCACATGGCATATTCGTGTTCCAGCGACTCGGGTTTGTGGCAGGCATCCGAAAAGATCAGGTTGAACTGCCGCCCGGCCAGCTGCTCCCATGTCTTGTCGCTGAACTTGTCCGCACTCAGATAGTGGATTGCGTTGTCGCTGTGCGTGTACTGTGTCAGAGTGGCCGCCCGTTCGCGCCGCTGGCCGCGGTAATCAGTGAAGGTGTACGGCCACTCGGTGAGGCATTCCCCGCTGCCCAGCCGGGCGGCTAGAGCCGGGTTGATATGCTCCACATCCATCCCGACCACCTCTGCCCCGGAAAGCACATTGACCATCTGCCACAGGTTCTTGCCCACGCTCACCCCGATCTCCAGATAGCGGACCGGATCCGGGAGGTAGCGGGCCAACAGCAGCAGCAGATCGGTGTAGGTCGGGTAGAACTCCACACCGTTGACCGCGCCACGTCCCATCGGCAGGCCGTACTGCCACGCCGACTCCCGGTAGGCCTGCTCGCAGAGCCACTCATCGACGCCTAACAGCGCCTCCCGGCTGCGCTGCATCACCTCAAGCAACCCGCCCGGATCC
>JAADYX010000406.1 GCA_010092885.1 Chloroflexota bacterium
ACGGACGCCCCGCTCCCCCCGCTGGCACCCGGGCTGCCCCTCCTGGGCAATGCGATCCAGATGGGCGGCGACACGGTGCGCTTTCTGGCAGGGATGTACCAGCAGTTGGGGCCGGTCTTCCGGGTGCGGGCGCTCACGCGTGAACTGGTCATCCTGGGTGGGCTAGATGCCAACCGGTTCATGGCGCAGGCCGGCGACTCGGTGCTCTCCGGCTCGGAGTTCTTCGGCGGCCTGAACGATGAGCTGGACAGCACGCTCGTCTTCCCCGCGTTGGATGGCGACGAACACCGCTACTATCGCAAGCTGTTCCGGCCCTCCTACTCGCGTGATGCGGTGGCGGGCCGTTTTGATGAGCTCATGGCGCTGACCCGGCGGCGCATGGCGACCTTTGCGGTCGGCGAGCGCATCCAGGCGGTGCCGACCATGCAGCAGATCATCACGGATCAGCTGGGCTACGCGCTGGCCGGGTCGGTCTCCGGCGAGTACTTCGACGATCTGCGCGGCACACTCAGCACCCTGATCGCCACCAAGCTGATGAAGAGCGCGCCCGAGTTCATGCTGCGGCTGCCGAACTACCGCCGCAAGCGCGAGCGCTCACAGGCGTTCATGCGGCAGCTGCTGGAGCTGCACCGCGCCCATCCCCATGCGGAAAACGGCGACCTGATCGACGCGGCGCTGCGGGCCACCGGCTACGACGGGCAGCCCCTCTCCATCAAAGACCTCGAGGCCATCGGGTTTGGGGCGTTCTTCGCCGGGATGGATACCGCCGCGCACACCACGAGCTTCACGCTGTATCTGCTGCTCAAGCACCCGGCGATCATGCGGCAGGCCGTGGCCGAGATCGACGATCTGTTCGCGCAGGAGGCGTTCACCTTCCGCGACCTGCGCCACATGAAGACGCTGCACGCTGACGTCATCGAGGGCATGCGGCTGTACCCGGTCGCCCCGATCATGCCGCGCCACGCCACGCAGACCTTTGAGTTCGGCGGGTACCGGGTACAGCAGGGCGCGCACATCATGATGGTCACTGCGCTCACCCACTACCTGCCGGAGCACTTCCCCAACCCGGAAACGTTCGATATCACCCGCCCGACGCCCGCGCCGTTCACGTTTGCGCCGTTTGGGCTGGGGGCGCATACGTGCATGGGGGCCGGTCTGGCCGATGTGCTGATCATGCTGACGCTGGCCACCCTGCTGCACCGGCTGGCAATCGCACTCGACCCGCCCGACTTCGAGATGGAGGTGATCGGCGTGCCCGTGCCCAACCCCGGCCCGAAGTTCCACATCCGTGTGACAGGCGTGCGCGGCGTATGAGGATGCCCACGCCGCGCATCAAGCTGCTGTTCTACGCGGAGGTGGTGATCAACACCATCTCCGCGGTGATGGTCTTCGCCTTCGGGGGTGCGTTCCTGCGCAGCTTCAACCTGGATCCGGCGCTGCCGCTGGTCAGCGAGTCGCTGGGGTGGTTTGGGGCGCTGCTGGTGGTGATCACGGTGATCATGGCGCGCGCGCTGCTGTCTGACAATGAGCAGGCGCTGCGCTTCGTGATCGAGGGCTACCTGATCGGCGATGTGGTCTACCTGATCGTGCTCGCGCGCTGGCTCAGCGCGGCGGGGGCCGGATGGTCCATCGGGGCCGCGTTTGCGGTCGGGCTGACGCTGGTGCTCATCGTGGGGCGCATCGTGTATCTGGCCCGCCCGGCAGCATGATACAATCATTGGTGAACGCACACACCGTGCTCGGAGCGATCAGCCATGGAGACACACAAGCTCACCGTTGAGCAGTTCTGGGAACTGGCCCAACACCCCCAATACGATAACCAACAGCTCGAACTCCACGATGGCAGGCTGGTGACCATGGCCCCTTCCGGCGAACTGAGTTCCACGATTGGCGGCAGTATCTTTGTCGAGATCAGTGTGTTCAACCGCGCGCATAAGCTCGGCGTTGTGACACCGGCTGATGGCGGCTACCGGCTCGATCTGGACACGGTGGTCGCGCCGGATGTGGGCTTCATCCGTCATGAGAACCGCCCCGCTGACTACGACCGGGAGAAGTTCACGCCTGCCCCGCCCGATCTGGCGGTGGAGGTGATCTCGCCGGGCAACACCAGCGATGCCATCGCCGAGAAGACGCGCCGCTACCTCGATGCCGGGACGCGGCTGGTGTGGAACGTCTACCCGCGCCGCCGGGCGGTGGAGGTCTTCCGTATGGAGGCGGGTGAGGTGGTCCAGACGACGCTCACCGCAGAAGACACGCTTTCCGGCGGGGACGTGCTGCCGGGGTTCGAACTGCCCGTGGCGGCGGTCTTCGACTAACGCTCCGCCACCAGCGAATACATCATCGGGATAGCGGGCAGGTCCTCCGGCATGGCGAAGCGCCGCCCGGGCAGGGCGCGCATCTGCGGGAAGCGCCTGAACCCATTGCTGTACGGGTACTCCGTGAAGTGCCGCAGCGTGAGCCCGGCGGCCAGCACCGCCCCGATCACGTCGCCGATGCCCCACATCCATTCGTGGGCGCGGTGCGGATTGGTGAAATCCGTCATGCCCGGCTCATAGGGGAAGTGCGCGTCCACGTCACCGGTGGCGGCCACATAATCGCCGACGCCCTCGTCCCAGATAGTGTGGGTGCCGCCCAGCGCATCGACCTCCAGCTGAAAGCCCTCGTCGGTGAACATCCCCATCACCGGGTGGAACTCGATCACCACCAGCCGCCCGCGCAGGATCTTGGCCACGCCGCGCGCCCACCGGTTGATATCGCTGAGCCAGTTCAGCGCGCCGTAGCCGGTGTAGACTACATCAAAGGTGGCCTGCGTGTGGTCGAACCAGTCGAACAGATCGCTGCGCACGAACTCAGCCGGGATGCCTGACTCAGCCGAAAGCCCGCGCGCAAAGGCGATGGCCTCATCACTGATGTCGATGCCGGTCACCTGAGCGCCCAACAGGCTGGCGATGCTCAGCGTATCCTGCCCGGCGTTGCACTGCAGGTGCACCACAGATTTGCCTCGCACATCGCCCAGCAGCGTGATCTCCTCGGAGAAGAGGGTGTGCCCGCCCGCCGCCAGCACCTGCGCCTGATCGCGCTTGTGGCTGTTGTGGGCTTTGGTCGCCGCGTTCCAAGACCGGCGGTTTTCTTCGTGTGGGTCGGGTAGCATGGCTTTCACTCCCTTACACTGGTCGATTGGGTATGTTGTAACATTGTTCTTTATGCTATGCTCGTGCCATACTTTGCTAACAAAGGACCAGACTCGTGCCGCAATTTGTAGCCATCGACCCCGCTGTAGAAGTCAACGGACGCACTATTTTAGCCACGATTGCCGGTGTCGGGCCGCTGGCCACGCAGCTGTTCACCGACCGCGGTATCGAGACGATTGATCCGCAGGGCTGGTACAGCCAGCAGATGTGGTTGGATGTGCTCAAAGAGCTTACCGACCGTGGCATTGCCATGCAGCTGGCCGGGATGTCCATCCCGCAGAACGCCGACTTCCCGCCGGATATTGACGGTATCCATGCGGCGCTGGCTTCCATTGATGTCGCCTACCGGATGAATCACCGTGGGGGCGAGATCGGCAGCTACCAGTACGAGAAGATCGGCCCGACGCACGCGCGCCTCATCTGTGACAATCCCTATCCCAGTGACTTCGATTACGGCATCATCTACCAGATGGCGACGGTGTTTTCCCCGCCGGGCACGTCGATAACGGTTGAGCGTGCGCCCGCGCCCAGCCGCCTGAACGGCGACGACACCTGCATCTATGATGTGATGTGGTAACCGGCAGCATCACCGGGCGCGTTTGCTCAGCTTCTGCCAGCTGACCGCGCCGCAGTTGGCACAGCGCCGCCGCACACGCTTTTCGCCAGCGGCCCCCCAGCGGATGCCGCCTGCCTCCCACACCGACTCGTCATAGCCGCAGGCTTCGCAGCTCATGATCCACTGGCGCGATTCGCGCTCCATGTTGTCCGCCATGGACTGCGGCACAATCCGGGTGATGAATTTCTGGATGCGGCTCACGCTTGTCCTCCCTTTTTTCGCCATGGTAGCACACTTCGCACGATTACGGAGGATATTTCGCGAGAGAGGTGGGCTTGCATGCTGCATCCTTTGGGGTTACGCTTAAGATGCAGTGAAAAGGTCACACCACTACAGGCCTTCATGCAGGAGCGAACACGGTGCTCGAGGACCACCATTACCTATACGTTGAAGATGACCCGGCCAGCCGCGAAGCCATGCGCATTACCATGGAATTCGTGCTGCGCATCAAGACCCTCACCATCTTTGAGGACAGCTCGGACTTCCTGGACCGGCTGCGCCAACTGCCCCACCAGCCCGATGTGATCTTTCTCGATCTCAACATGGCACCCTACTCCGGTTTTGACCTGCTGGCCATGATCCGCACCGACCCGCTGCTGCAAAGCAACCTCGTGGTGGCGGTGACCGCCAGCCTGGACGAGGACATCAATCACCTGCGCAATGCGGGCTTTGATGCCGCCATCCCCAAACCGCTTGACCTGGAGAAGTTCCCCGGCATGCTCGAGCGCATCGTGCGGGGGGAGACCGTCTGGGATTCGTTGTGAGCGCACACCAAGCCCGCGACCTGATCGAGCGGCTGGCCGCCGCGGATTACGACGAGACGGACGCCATCCAGGCGGAACTGGCCGCCCTTGGCCCGGACGCCCTCGGCGAGATGCTGGCCCAGCTGCCCGTGCTCGATCCGCCGCGCCAGTTCATCGTGATCAATGTGCTGCGCGGCAAACGCGACGAGCGCATCCTGGCAGCCCTCTCACCCTTTATCGAATCGGATAACTCGGCCATCGCGCAGGTCGCCATCCGGGCGATTGCGGCACAGGGCACCGAGGCGGCCTACCAAGCCCTGCACGCGGCCCTGCCGGGAGCCCGCGATGCCGTCGCCCTCCACCTGATCAACGCGCTGGCCGCCAGCGGCGTGCACGCCGCCATCCCCGACCTGATCGCCCTTGTTAAGCGCAGCGAGTCGGACTCGGTGCGCTACACCGCCATCGACGCGCTGGGCAAACTCGGCGCGAGTGAGGCGGTGCCCGTCATCACGCAGTGTCTGGACGACGAGAGCAAGCACGTCCGCGAGCGCGCCGAACGCGCCCTCAGCCGGCTGACCACGTCAGAATAGTCCCCAACCTGGTTTTTCGCATCAGAGAAGACGCCGTATAATGGGTCGGTGCACGCTGTTTGCTTACGGAGGGTAATACCGATGATTTTTCAGCCACCGCCGACCACACCGTACGATCTTCAGTTCACGCTGTTCGGGTTTCCGGTGCGGATCCATCCGCTGTTCTGGCTTATCGCGCTTCTGTTTGGCCTGCCAGCCGCGCATATCCTCGATGCGGTGATCTGGGTGGTGGTGGTGCTCGTCTCGATCACCCTGCATGAGCTGGGCCACGCGTTCGCCATGCGGATGTACGGTCAGGAGGCCAGCATTGTGCTGTATTACGCCGGTGGGCTGGCCATCCCGGAAGGCGGCGGCTGGGTGCGCTCCCGCCTGGAGCCTCCGCAGCAGATAGTCATCTCGTTTGCCGGGCCGCTGGCTGGCTTCATCACCGCCGGAGTGGTCGTGGCTCTGGTCATGGGGTTGGGCGGCCTGGTCGATGTGCGCTTTATGGCGGGGTTTATCCCGGTGCCGTCGGCTTTTCTGCCACTCGCCGGGAGGTTTGGCAACACCTTCATCCGGATGATGCTGTGGGTGAACGTGTTCTGGGGGCTGATCAACCTGCTGCCTGTCTTCCCGCTCGATGGCGGGCGGATCGCGCAGCAGATCCTGCTCATGGCTGATCCGTGGGAGGGCGTGCGCAAATCCCTGTGGGTCTCGGTGGTGACCGGGGCCATCGCGGCGCTGCTTGGCCTGGTGCTGCTGGGCAGCCTGTATATCGCGCTGCTGTTCGGCTACCTGGCCTTCCAGAGCTACCGCATGCTGCAAGGCCGGATGGGGGCCATGTACTGATGACCGGGCGGCGAGCGTCTACGCAGCCTGGGGACTCTTCCTCGTGTTCGGCCTGCCGCTTATCTTCTGGGCAAAATTCTGCGCCAGATTGACCTTTTCGATTGCCATGTTGCTTACTCGTCAGCGGTATACATGACCGTATCGCATATGTGCCGGCAGCCGATCTGCTGGTAGATCTTGTTGCTGGTTGGATTCGCCAGATCAGTACGAGCTGCCGTGCTTGCCGCGCCCCCCACAGATGGCCGGATCCGCTGCGC
>JAADYX010000407.1 GCA_010092885.1 Chloroflexota bacterium
CCCCAGAGCCTGATGATAGACGACGGTGCCCGGTGGCTCGGTGCTCAGGCAGGCCGTTACCTCAACGATCCCATCAAACGCGCCCCGGTCCGCGCCGATAGGATACCCGCCTTGTGCGGCGGTCAGGGCACCGGGCACCATCAACGCGGTGAGCACCACCGGGGCCACCCGGATCCGGGTGGAGGCCCAGCCACACAACAGAGCACACAAGGGCACCAGCGGCAGCACATAGCGATCCAAGATGGGGAAGGCGACCAGCCAGAGCAGTGCCCCATAACCCAACATAGAAGCTACCAGCCCCCACACCACCGCATCGTCCGGTTGGGTGATACTTACCGCGACGAGCCCGCCCGTCAGAATTGCAGCCAGCGGCACTGCTCCAACGATCAGGCGGGCGTAGCCGGCCCAACCGAGCAGACGCGGCAGGATTTCTCCGCTGCGGATCAGGCGGCCCGGGTCATTGTTGGCCAGGTTCGCCGCCCAGAAGCTGACGCCAGGCCGTGCCAGATCCCATAAAGCGACCAGCGCGGCTGCCAGGCAAAGGCCTGCGGCGAACCCCAGCAGGTGGCGCGGAAGTGGGCCGTTCCCGCCGGGCACCAGCAGCCCGACAACCAGCAGGAGCGGCAGCAGGACCAGCGCATTGAGCTTGGTGGCCAGGCTGGCCCCCATCAACAGACCGGCGAGAAGCCACTGCGGGCTGCTGCCGGTCGCGGCAGCGAGTGCCGCCAACCACCACATAATCATCAGCGGGTCGGCGAAGGCCGTTGGTGAGAAGAGCACGGTAAAGGGCGAGAGCGCCATCACCACACCCGCACCGTGGGCAGCGCGCCGGTCCGGCCACAGATGCATAGCGATGCGCATCGTCAGTGCGATGCTCACCATACCGGCGAAGAAGCCGGGCAGGCGGGCGGTCAGTTCACTGCCCCATTCCAGGCTGACCCCGGCAGCCAACGCATAGAAAAAAAGCGGAGGTTTGTCCACAAGCAGGGATGTCTCAACCAACCACGGATCGATGCCCTGAACAATCAGGCGGGCCAATGTGGCAAACAGCGCTTCATCCGGATGGAACCGGCCCGCCTGCAGGAGCGGCACACGCAGCGCGGCCCCAATCATCAGCAGCACAGCTGCCAGCGGATCGGAGCGGCGGGCGGAGTTTAGTTCACGAAGCGGTATTTGATCAGAGTCCACAAAGCCGGGAAACCGTCACGCCACGTGATCTTCTTGCCCTCGTCGAAATCACGGCCGTAGTAGGAGATCGCCACCTCATAGATGCGGTAGCCACTTTTCGCGACACGTGCCGTCAGTTCGGGCTCCAGCTCAAAGCGGCTGGCCTTGATGGGCATGTCACGCACGACCTCCGCACGGAACATCTTGTAGCAGGTCTCCATATCGGTCAGGTCAAGGTTGTAGAGAACGTTCGCCACAAGGGTCAGGAAGGTGTTGCCCGCTCGATGCCAGAAATTCATCTTGCGGGCTGGTTTGCCCAAAAAACGCGATCCGTAAACGACATCAGCGCGCCCTTCTTCAATGGGCTGGAGCAGATCCTTGTAGTCGCGTGGATCGTATTCCAGGTCGGCATCCTGAATGATGATGACTTCGCCGGTGGCTTTATCAAAGCCGGTGCGTACCGCGGCCCCTTTGCCGCTGTTCTTCTCATGGAAGTGCACCCGGATGGTGTCATGCTCGCGCCACCCATCGAGGATCTCGCGCGTGCCGTCCGTTGAGCCGTCATCCACGATGATCAGTTCGTACACGAGGCCTGTGTCAAGCACCCGCTGCACGATCTCCTCGATTGTGTTCACCTCGTTGTAGGCAGGCATCACAACGGATAACTTCAAAGCCTGTCCTCTCTGCTCTGGGATTTCGAAGCGCGAGTATACACGGTCCGGCCAACGGGGGACAAGACGCGCTATAATCGAGGTATGGAACTTGACACCATCACCCATCTGCTCATTGACGGCGACGGCGTACTCTACAAACGCAACGATCCGCTGCCGGGCTTCGACGCGCTGTTTGCAGCCCTGGCCAAACGCGACATCGGCTGGGCACTGCTGACCAACAACGCCACCCGTGATGTATCCGACTATGTGGAGAAGCTCGGCGCGTTGGGGGTTGAAGCGACTGAAGGCCAGATCTTTTCCAGCGCACGGGCAACGGCTGAAACACTCAAGGCGCGCTACGCTGAGGGCGACCATCTGTATGTGATCGGTATGCAGGGCCTGGTCGATTCGCTGGAAGCCGCTGGCTTTGTCTGCCATCAGGGTGACGACGTGCCGGATCAGCCCGTCCGGGCCGTGGTGACGGCCCTCGACCTGGATATCACTTACGGCAAGATCGCAGCAGCCATGCACCTGATCCGTGCAGGGGCAGCGTTTATCGCGACCAACCCCGATCTCACCTTCCCCACCCCTGAGGGACTGTACCCCGGCGCTGGCACGATCGTGGCGGCGGTAGAAGCAGCATCCGGTGTAGAACCCGAAGTGATTGGCAAGCCGGAGAAGGCGATCTTCGAGGCGGCGCTCGGCTATCTGGGTGCCGACCGGGCACACGCGGCTGTGGTCGGCGACCGGTTGAACACGGACATTCTGGGTGGGCAGGCGGTCGGCATCGGTACGATCCTCGTGATGTCCGGTGTGACCACGCCGGAGGAACTCGCGGAGAGCGATATCCAACCGGATGTGGTCATGCGCGGTATTGACGAGCTGGCGGAAGCGCTCAACGCACTGTGATCAACCTGCTGGACCTACGCAAAGACGAACTGACCGATCTGCTCACCGGCTGGGGATTCGCCCGCTACCGCGCCGATCAGGTTTGGACATGGCTGTACACGCACAAGGTGACAGACTTCGGCGCAATGCACAATCTGCCGGGAGACCTCGTCGAGCAGTTGGAGTCGGAAGCGCGCATTGGTGGGTTGGAAACGGTGCGCGATCTGCTTTCCAATGACGGAGAGACACGCAAATATCTTTTCCGGCTGCCGGACGGTCAACTCATCGAGACGGTGCTGATGGCCTACGACGATGACCGCCGCACAGCCTGCATCAGTTCGCAGGCGGGCTGCGCGATGGGCTGTGTCTTCTGTGCGACGGGGCAGATGGGCTTCGCTCGCAACCTGACCACCGGCGAGATCGTGGAGCAGGCGCTGCATGTCGCGCGGGTGCTCGAGGCTGAAGACGATCGGCTGAGCAACGTCGTGATGATGGGCATGGGGGAACCCTTCCACAACTACGACAATACCCTGGAAGCCGTGCGCAGGCTCAACACGGACCTTGGCATTGGCCAGCGCCACATCACAGTGAGCACGGTCGGGCTTGTGCCCGCCATCGACCGCTTTGCTGAGGAGGACTTGCAGGTCCGGCTGGCGATATCCCTGCACGCTGCCACCGATGAGGAGCGCAGTGATCTGCTGCCCGTCAACAGACGGTATCCCATTGGCGAGCTGATGGATTCTGTGCGGCGCTACATCGACCGGACCGGACGGCGTGTCACGTTTGAGTGGGCGCTGATCGCCCATGAGAACGACACACCGGAGGAAGCCCACGCCCTCGGTGAGCTGCTGGAAGGCCTGCTTTGCCATGTAAACGTTATCCCGCTGAATCCCACAGCCGGCTACACGGGGCACAAACCGGACCGCGACCGGGTGGACCGCTTCGCTGCGATCCTGAAATCCTACGGCATTCCGGCCACAATCCGCGTGCGGCGCGGCATTGATATCAACGCGGGCTGTGGCCAGCTCAAAACAGACGTGCTGCGCGAAGGTCAGGCATAGCCGGTGCCGTCATCAATGCGGTCGAAGTCCTCGTGATGC
>JAADYX010000005.1 GCA_010092885.1 Chloroflexota bacterium
GAGAAACAGCATGCGGTAGGGCAGGGCGAACTCCTCTTCCGCGCTGGCCGCGACCCGGGCGAAGATCTCGTCTGAGGAGAAAAAGTCCCGGACGGCGCGCCCCCCCGCGGGCGCACCGCTCTGGGATTGATCAATGTCCGTTTGCTCACCCGTTTGCGTGGTCTGAGCCGGTTCAGTGCTTACCACAGCCGTTTACTCGGCGGGTGTGTCGGGCTTGACGGCGTGGCGGGCGTCAGCCACGGACTGCTCAAGGTCACCCATGGCGTGGGCAGCCTGCCGCCGCAGATCGGTCAGGGCGCGCTGTGCCTCGGTCTGGATCATGTCGATCTGGCGTTCGGCGTCGGCGCGCAGTTCCTCGCCGCGGGCCAGCAGGATCTCACGTGTCTCCTCGCCGGAACGCGGTGCTGTCAGCAGGGAGATGCCCGCACCGATAAGCCCACCGACCACAGCACCCATCAAGAAGTACCCGGCCTGATTGTTGTTCTGTCCCATGTGTAGGACCAACCTTTCATGTGTGTATGCGTTAGCGTGGCGCACGCGGCACCACATATTGAAAATAGCGGGCACCCATCAACCATGCCTCAACGCGATATAAACATCTGTTTAGGTGGCGGGCTGCCCCGGCTGTGCCCCCTTTTGCTCATTGGGTGGGCACCGCCCCCCGCGCGCCACACCTTTTGTCAGGGGTGAGGGCTGGTGCTACACTGGTGATGATCGAAAAACTGCTGGGCCGAACAGCGCTGTTCGGCCTGGAACGGTTGATTATGCCATGCTTGTCAGTCACACTGAACGTGGTGGAAAAGAACCACTAGAAATCCCGGAGCCTATGGCTGCTGACCAGACTCCCAACCCATTTTTCCGGCTGGAGGCTGTCCTCAAAGGGCGCACCGACCTGCTGCCGGACCAACAGAATCTGCTTGACGACCTGCTGAGCGTCGTCGATACGGTGCTGGACCGCCTGGAAGGCTCCCCCGAAGACCAGCAGGAGCTGCGCGACGAGATCGCCAGCCTGCTGCTGGCTGACGAGATGGCCCGCCAAGGCTACACAGACGTGACCCCGAGCGGCCTCGGCCTGCTCGTGACGGATGCCGAGGGCATCATCCGGCGGGCCAACCGGCGGGCCGGTGGGCTGCTGCACCGCCGCCCGGATCTGCTCGTCGGGCAGGCGGTGGCTGACCTCGCGCAGGACGAGAACCGGGCGACCCTGCGCCGCCTGCTGGAGCAGGCCCATGACCCGGAGAACCTCGTCCAGGACACCGAGATCGAGCTCGCCGTGGCGGATGAGGACGCACTGACGGTTATTATCACGGCGGTCGCCATGCACGATCTGGAAACGGGCGACCTCGTCGGCGTCAAGTGGCTGCTTGATCCAGGGGGGCGGCGCGATGAGGACGACCCCACCTTCGATACCGAGGAACGGCTGCGCGCGACCTTCGAGCAGACGGCGGTCGGCATGGCGCATCTGACGCTCGCCAGCCAGTTTGAGCGCGTCAACCAGCAGTTCTGCGAGCTGACAGGCTACGATAAGGACGACATCAAGGACCTGAGCCTGCAGGAGCTGCTGCACACAGACGATTTCAAGGCCGACAGCCAGTTCATGCGGGATCTGATCGAGGGCAGGCTCGAAACCTACACGCTGGAGGTCCGCTACCGGCGCAAGGATGGCACCCTGTTTTGGGCGCGCCAGACCGCCTCGCTGATGCACAATCCGCAAGGCGAACCGCAGCGGCGCATTCTGGTGGTGGCGGATGTCACCGACCAGAAGACGGCGGAAGCCCAGCTGATCGAAGCCCTGAACCGCAGCGAGGAACTCTACAACGTGAGCCGGGCCATCGCCGTTTCCGACAGCATCGATGCCGTGCTGCAAGCCATGCTCGACAGCGAATACCTGGGCGACCCCAATCGCGCCGCCGTGCTGGTGTTTGACCGCCCATGGCTGGACGATGACGATCCGCCCGAGTGCTGTGACGTCATGGCTGAGTGGCAGCGCCAGGAGGGCGACCTGCCGCCCCTGCTGGAATCGTCCTATCTGTTTGAGGAGTATGCCTTCACCCGATTGTTCCAGCGCGACAGCCCCACTGTGATCGAAGATGTGGGCAGCGATGAGCGGCTCAACGAGCAGGCCCGCCAGCTGTTTGTCGACTCAGGTGCGGGCACCATCACCCTGTTCCCGCTGAAGGCCAACGCGGAATGGTACGGCGTGCTGAGCCTGCATCATGCCGACTACCACTCGCTCGAGGAGGACAGGCTCCGCCACCTGTCGGGCATCGTCGATCAGGCCGCGGTGGCCATCGCCAGCCGCCGCCTGTTGGAAGCCGAGGCGCAAGCCCGGCAGGCAGCCGAGCGGGCCAACCAGGCCAAGAGGGACTTTCTGGCGGTGGTCTCCCATGAACTGCGCACGCCGCTGTCCTCAATCAAGGGGTTTGCCTCAACTCTGTTGGCCGACGATGTGGAGTGGGACGAAGCCTCCCAGTTGGACTTTCTGCAGACGATTGACAAGGAAGCCGACAAACTCGGCGGCCTGATCCGGCAGCTGCTGGATATCTCCCGGTTGGAAGCGGGCACACTCAGCCTGGAGAAGCAGCCGGTCACACCGGCGCAGATCCTGGGCGTGGCCGCTGCCCAACTGGAGACCCTGGCCGCCTCGCATGAGCTGGCAATCGCCAACCCGCCGGACCTGCCCCCGGTTGAAGCGGATCCGGAGCGGATCGCGCAGGTGTTGGCCAATCTGGTCAGCAATGCGGTGCGCTATTCGGAGCCGGGATCGTCCATTGAAGTTGCAGTGCATGCCAACGACGACTATGTTCAATTTGAGATAAGCGACCAGGGCCCCGGCATTCCCCCTGAGGCCCAACGCGAGATCTTCGAGCCCTTCAACCGGGCAACCACGATGGCCCGGGAGCAGGGAATGGGGCTCGGCCTGGCGATCTGCCGGGGCATTATCGACCGGCACAACGGCAGACTATGGATAGAGGAAACAGGTCCGGATGGCACCACGATGGCCTTCTCCTTGCCTTTAACGTAATGAGACAAAGACAGGGGCAAATGACGGCCCAGATCATGGTGATAGAAGATGAGGTGAATATCCGCCGCTTTGTGGCGGCCAACCTGACCGTGCGCGGCTACAGCGTAGAAGAACACGAGACCGCCGAAAGCGGCCTGGAAAGCATGCGGCTGGCACCGCCCGATGTGCTCGTGCTTGACCTGATCCTGCCCGGGATGAACGGCACCGACCTGCTGTTGGAAATGCTGATGGACGAGACGCTATTGTATGTTCCAGTAATTGTCTTCTCTGCCTCGACCACAGACCTGCTGCTGGACCGAGCCCGCTATGAAAACGTGGTAGAGATCCTAACGAAACCCGTAAGTGTTGAAGACCTGACCGGCGCTGTCAGTCGGGCGGTGGGCACGCTGAATCGACGGCCCTAGGAGAATCCGATGAACCACTCACCGAACCATCATATTCTGGTCGTGGACGACGATGAAAACCTGGCAAAGCTTGCCAAAGTGAACCTGGAAAAACGCGGCTACATTGTGGATGTGACCTACGACGGCGTGCGGGCGCTTGAACTGCTCAAGCAGAAGATGCCGGATTTGATCATTTTGGACCTGGTGATGCCGGGCATCAGCGGGGTGGATGTCTGCCGGTGGGTACGCTCGCAGTCGATGGTGCCCATTCTGGTGCTCAGCGCCCATGACGAGGAGGGCCTGAAGGTCCGGGCGCTGGATGCCGGGGCCGACGATTACATCACCAAGCCCTTCAGCTATGAGGAGCTGCTGGCCCGCGTTCGTGCCAACCTGCGTCGCGCTTCGGTCACGGAGATGAACGTCTCGCAGCCGGTCGTGCAGATCGACGGGTTAACCATCGACATGGATGCGCGCCGCGTGTTCGTGGACGGGGAAGATATCCACCTGACGCAGACCGAGTTCACCTTGGTGGAAGAACTGGCGCGCAACAAGGACGGCATCGTGACGCACCACAAACTGCTGACGCGCGGCTGGGGGCCGGAATACCGGGACGCCACGCACTATCTGTATGTGTACTTCGGGCGCATCCGTAAGAAGATGGGCGACGAATACGGCGACCTGATCGAGACGGTGCCGCGCATGGGCTACATCCTCAAATCGAAGAACAACACACCCAAGGCCGCATCCACATAAGGCGATCTTTAGGTTGTGTTTGAGACCCATTTAGCCCTGTCACCCTATGATCTCAGTGCGAACTTATAACAAGTACTGATATCAGAGGTAAACGGATGTATACAATGGTGGTATCCCGCAATGTACGCTGCAGACGGTTCTACGTTGACAACCTGAACGTGCGCGGTCACCTGACCGTGGGTATGGGCAGCTTCCCGGAAGGCAGGGAACTGCTCAGGCGGCACAAGCCCGGCCTGATCATCCACTGCCAGACCGGGCAGCTGATCGAAGAACCGCTGTTGGCCCTCAAACAGATCCCCGGTATGGATGATATTCCGCTGATTCTCGTGCACGAAGACGATCCTCTGCCTGAGTGGCTGGCGGGCTACGCCCTGGCCACCCGGATCAGGCGGCCCGTGGACGCCCGCCGTCTGCTCGACGCCCTGCGGCCCTGGCTGCCAACCTGACCCATCTGCGGTGCTAGTCGGCAGCGGCTGAAGACGCACTCTTCTGCGTCTGCTGCTGTTCGTCGCCCTGGTAGCGGCGCTTCAGGTGAACCGGTTCGGACTTGGCTTTTCTGCGCAGCTGGAGCGCCTCCACGAGCACGCTGAAACCCATCGCGCTGTAGATATAGCCCTTCGGGATGTGAATGCCCAGCGCCTCAACAACCAGCGAGAACCCGATCATCAGCAGGAAGCTGAGCGCGAGGATCTTTACCGCGGGATGCTTGGAGACGAAGCCCGCGATCGACTCGCTGGCGATCATCATAATGCCGATGGAGACCACCACTGCCGTGACCATCACCCAGATCTCATCCGCGATACCGACCGCCGTGATAACCGAGTCCACGGTGAAGACCGCATCCAGCAGCACGATCTGGGCGAGCACGCCGCCAAAGGTGGCCGCGCCCTTCTCGCCGCTGTGCATGTCCTCGCCTTCCAGGTTCTGATGGATCTCCCAGGTGGCCTTGCCGATCAGGAAGAGGCCGCCCCCCCCGCGGATGATATCCCGCCCGCTGATCTCAAAACCGAAGATGGTGGTGAACGGTTCATCAAGCCCGATAAGCCAGCTGAGCGCAAACAACAGCGCCACGCGGCTGGCCATAGCCAGGGCCAGCCCGATGATGCGGGCTTGGTCGGCTTTCTTGCCCTCCAGCTTGTTGGAGAGGATCGAGATGAAGACGACGTTGTCCACACCCAGCACGATCTCCAGCGCCAGCAGAGTCAGCAGGGAAACCCAGACCTGCGGATTTGAAAGTGATTGTAGAATGTCTTGCACGGTGAGTGACCTCCTTTTAACGTGTATGCGCTGAGTGTAGCCGCGCGGCGTAAGAGCGGTGCCGTGCGGCCCTAAAAAGAATCTAGACATCCGCCCCCTGCAACGATCCGCGCGGGCCTGCGTAGAGATCACTGGTTGACTTTTCAAAAGGAGCACCAGCAGTGAGCACCCAATCCCAACCTAGGCGCCGGATACCGGTACTCGTCATCGTCGCAGGGGTGATCCTCGCGGCGGGCATCATCATCGCGACCCGGCGCAAACCGGAGCCGCCCAGCCTCGACTACCCGCCGGATGCCAGCGAGGCCGAGCAGATCGCCTTTTTGATGGAAGAGCACATCGTGCCGCAGGGGGGCGCGCCGGTGCACGGCTTTGTCCTCTACGCGCGCAACACCTCCACCGGGCTGGAGGTGCACCAGGCGGCGGGCACGATTGGCCGCAGCGATACACCGCTCGACCCGGACTACCAGTACAACATCGCCAGCATCACCAAGCCCGTCGTCGCGACCATCATCCTCCAGCTGATGGAAGAGGGCGCGCTCTCGCTTGACGACCCGGCCGGGCAGTATGTGGCAGATATCGAGTGGCTGCGCTACGATGAGCTTCACATCCTGAATGGCACGCCCCATGCCGCCGACATCACCATAGACCACCTGCTCCAGCACCGCTCCGGGCTGGCTGATTTTTTCCTGGATGCCGAAACGCGCTTCAATATCAGCGTGCTGACCCACCCCCAGCGCACGTTCTCCCCGCAGCGCATCATAGAGACCTACTATACGTACGGTATGAACGAGGTCCCGCACTTCGCCCCGGGCGAGGGTTACTATTATTCGGACACGAACTATGTGCTGCTCGGCCTGATCATCGAACAGGTGACGGGCCAATCGCTGCCGGAGGCCATCCGCGAGCGGGTGCTGGAACCCTCCGCGATGGCCGATACCTACTTCGAGTACTATGAGGAAGCAGCCGGTCATGGCAGGCGCATGGATTCCTTTTTGGGGCCGATCAACATGACGCGCTACATCAACCTGTCCTACGAGTGGGCGGGCGGCGGGCTGGTTTCCACCACGACGGATATGGCTGCGTTCATCACGGATCTGTTCGCGGGGGCGTACTTCACCAGCGACGAGACGCTCGCCCTCATGCTCGACAACAGCGCCAACGCCGCAGAAGGCAAGACGTACGCGCGCGGCATCAATCACTACACGCTCAACGATACCATCTACTACGGGCACGGCGGTTTCTACGGATCGCTGCTCGTGCATGAACCGCAGCAGGGCGTGACGATCTCGGCGCACCTGGCGCAGGCCACCGCCCCCTATGATGTCAGCGCTCTGATGGATGCCATCGTCGCGATCGTGACGGGCGAGTAGCTGAGGGGGGAGGGTTCCCCTGCTTGACACCGACCGCTGGTACCCGTATAGTGATGGTGGCACATGGATTGGAGCGAGAGCATGGACCGGTTTGTCCGGCTGACGATCTTCGGGTTGGGGGTGCTCATCGTGGCGCTGTTGGGTGGCTATGGGTACCTGCGGTGGCGGTCCCGCCCTGTGCCGCCACCCCCCAACGACAACCAGCTGCTGACCGGCGATGCGGCCGCCACCGACCGCGTCGCTGTCCCCCTGGCCGGTCTGCAGGAGTTCGACGGGCTCACCCGCGCCGCGATCTACGATCTGCGCACGCAGGCCGTCATGCGCCACCCGGAACTGGTCGCGCCGGGCTACACGCCCTGGGACGGCACCTTTGGCCAGATCAGCGATGGGCGTCCCTGGTGGGGCTGGCATGGTCAGTGGTATTACGGCAGCGGGGAGCGCAGCATCGAGGGGCCGTCGGAGGAGTCGCGGTTCGTGCTGAACCCCTATCTGCTGGTGAACGCCGAGTTCTACGGGTTCAGCATCTACGGCGGTTCGGTGGTGTGGCCGGAGCTTAACGAAAGCACCGCAGCCGACCCGGATTTCCCCTGGATGTGCCGGGCTCAGGACCTCATCTGGTGGCCCCGCGAAGCCCGCGCCGAGGTGACCTACGACGTGAGCGGCTGCATGGCGGCGCTCAACGGCTGGTCACGTAACCGGCTGACGCTGGCCGATGCCTGGTTTGACCTCAACGCCTACAACGCCCGTGACCTCAACCTGAACCACCTCCTCGTTGACTACGCGGCCTCAACCAACATCGTCAAGGACGACCCGCCCGCCGGGCCGGTGCCCCTCCCCTTCCTGATTCATCTGGGGGGCAGCTGCGGCTATCCGGGGGGGTGCAACAATGCGAGCCCGGTCCACCCGCCCGCCGACGGGATAGGCATCACGGCGCTGCCCGCCAC
>JAADYX010000408.1 GCA_010092885.1 Chloroflexota bacterium
AATGCCCGCGCCTTCGGGCGACACACCGGGAACCGTGGTGACAGCGCCTTTCCCCAACTCCAGGGCGTCTATCTGGTCGAGTGTGGCACCCACGCCGTGGTCGATGCCGGGTTCTGGCCCTGCCAAACCAGTGAACGGGTCGGCGGCGTCCGCCTGCTGCGGTCGGTGCAGCGCGGGATGCTGCTGTGGGATCGCGGCTTTCATAGCTTCGACCTGTCACCTCCTCGGTGCCCCCGGCAGTTGACCCCGGCGTGCTGGATGACTATGGCGCCATGTTTGGCCCCGACGGGCCGCGCGAAATTGCATCCCTGATTGATGTGTTTCTAGACAACTCAGCCTCGGCCAGCCTGGGCGCCTTCACCTTGCAGCACCTGTGTGCGCCACGCTGGAGCAATATGCCCGGCAGCAGGTCGCTGCCGCTGAGGAGGCCCAGCCGGCCCCGCACGCCGAGGAACTTGATGTGGCGGTACATGTTGCCGCCATCGAGGCCGAATTTATGCAGGCGCGCGCCGCGCTGGAGCCGCGCCTGGCCGCCGAGAAGCGCAAATGTGAAAAACTGGAGCATCAGGGCCACCCCTGATGCCGGCATATCATAGCACACCACAGCGACCCAACGCGCAGCGTCCCCCCACATAGACACATCAGCCAGCCGTTACAGCCACATGAGGATACCCGATGCGCCCGGCATGCATATGCATCGCACGTTGGCTGCTGCTCATGCTTTTCCTACAGCGGTGTAGTACCAAATTCCCATTGCATAAAGTATTACGTATATGTATAGTAGACATGGTGTAAGCGTTTTTAACGAGAGTGAGGTGGATCATCTGTGTCTTTCCGGTGCCCTGGCTACCGCCAGCGTGCCGCCCGTGCCCCACTATACTCAAACTGCTGTTCAGGCCGCTGCTCAGTTCTGCCTGGCGTGTGGTGCCCTGGCGCACTGCACGAGTGACCCTGTTCCGCGATTGTGATCCACGATGCGAGATCGTGATCCCCATTCTACCCAGTGAAAAAGGAGAACACCATGTCTGGTTCCACCCGTCGGCCCACGTTTCGGTTGGCACGGTTCGCGTTGATCTGCCTGCTGGTGGCCCTGGCGCTGCCGCTGGTTCACCCCCCCGTTGTTGTCCGCGCCGATAGCACCGGCACCACCACCCGCGTCTCCATCGGCGCAGCGCAGGTGCCCGCCAATGATCAGTCGTTCCGCCCCGCCATCTCTGGCGATGGCCGCTTTGTCGCCTTTGATTCGGACGCCAGCAACCTGGTCAGCGACGATTCCAATGCCGCGACCGATGTGTTTCTGCACGATACGCAGACGGGCCGCATCACCCGCCTCTCGGTCGCCTCGGATGGCACCCAGAGCGATGATCGTTCAAGCACCCCGGCCATCTCCGCCGATGGGCGCTTTGTGGTCTTTGGCTCACTCGCCAGCAACCTGGTCGCCAATGATACCAATGCTGAATCCGATGTCTTTTTGTACGACCGCCAGACGGGCACCACGACCTGCATTTCCGTGGATGCCGACGGCGCGCCGGGCGATGGTGCATCCTATGGCGTGTCCATCTCGGCAGATGGGCGCTATGTGGCTTTTTCCTCCAACGCTACAAATCTGATTCCCGATGATACCAATGGTGCAGGCGATGTCTTCCTCTATGACCGCGAGGCCGACACGATGACCCGCCTCTCGGTCGCCTCGGATGGCACGCCGGGCGATGGCAACTCGGCCTGGCCGGTCATGTCAGCCGATGGGCGCTATGTGGCCTTTCACACCACTGCAACCAACCTGGGCGGCGGCGAGCCCTCCAGCAATTTCCAGGTCATCCTGCACGACCGCGAGACCGGCACCAGCACGCTGGTATCGCGCAACACCGACGGCACCGCCAGCACGGGCGGGTCGTTCTACCCCTCCATCGCTGCCGATGGCCGCACGATCATCTTTGGATCGTTTGCCCCGGGCCTGATTGCAGACGATACCAATAATGCCTATGACCTCTTTCGCTACGATACCCAGACCGGTGCCATCACACTGGTGTCAGCGACTCCGGATGGCAGTCTGGCCGATGGCCGTTCAGACAATGGGCGCATCACGGCTGATGGCCGCTTTGTAGTCTTCGAGTCAGAGGCGGGCAACCTGGTGGCGGACGATACTAATAATAGGAAAGATGTATTTGTCCGTGACCTGACGACCGACACCACCACCCGCATCTCGCTGGCTGCCGATGGTGGCGAGACTGCTGCCAACTCGCTGGAACCGACGATCTCCGCCAATGGGGACTATCTGGCCTTTGCGTCCAGTGCTGCCGACCTGGTGGACGGCCTCACCAACACCACCCGTAGTATCTTCTATTATGACCGCACGACCAGCACCACCACGGCGCTGTCGCTGGTGCGCGCAGAAGCCAATGGCGACTCGCTGGATGCCTCGCTGGCCGACGATGGGCAGACGGTGGCCTTTTTCTCGGCGGCCAGCAACCTGGTGCTGGAGGACACCAACAACGCGGATGATGTGTTTGTGTATGACCGCACGACGGAGACCACCACGCGCGTGTCCGTCGCCTCCGATGGCACCCAGAGCGATGCCGATTCCCAATATCTGGCGCTGGCGGGCAATGGGCAGGTGGTCGCCTTCCAGTCCATCGCTACTAATCTGGTGCCCGATGACACCAATGGGGTGAGCGACAAGTTTGTCCACGACCGGGCGACGGCCACCACGACGCGCGTGTCGCTGAGCAGTGACGGCGCCGAGGCCGACAGACGCTCTGCCGGGCCGGTCATCTCCGCCGATGGGCGCGCTGTCGCTTTCTATTCAGAGGCCACCAATCTGGTGCCGGATGACACCAATGCCCGCTCCGACATTTTTGTCCACGACCGCGACACGGGCACCACCACGCGCGTTTCGGTCGCCTCGGATGGCACCCAGGCCAATAACAGCTCGTTTGACCGGAACATCTCCGCCGATGGGCGTTTTGTGGCCTTTGTGTCGGACGCCACCAACCTGGTGCCCAATGACACCAATGGGGCGCGCGATTTGTTTGTGCATGACCGCGACACGGGCACCACCACGCGCGTCTCGGTGGCCTCGGATGGCACCCAGGCTGATGCGGGCGCCGGGTCCCCCACGCTCTCGGCGGATGGGCGCTTCATCGCCTTTGCTTCGGAGGCCACCAATCTGGTGCCTGACGACACCAATAACAGGAACGACGTGTTTCTGCACGACCGTGAGACGGGCACGACCACGCGTATCTCCGTCGCCCCGGATGGCACCGAGCTGGATGATCTCTCCTCAGCGCCCGACCTCTCACCCGATGGGCGCTATGTGGCGTTTATTTCATCGGCCACCAATCTGGTTGACCGTGACACCAGCGGCGGATGGAACGTCTATATCCACGACCGCCAGACCGGCACCACCACCCTGCAACCCGATACGATTGATGGCAGCGCCACCGGTGGCGCCACCTATAGCCCATCGCTGTCCGCCGATGGGCAGGCGGTGGCGTTCGAGTCCACCGTTGCCGTTCTGGTGAGCGGCGATACCAATGGCCGACGTGATA
>JAADYX010000409.1 GCA_010092885.1 Chloroflexota bacterium
CGGCAGCGCGGGCCCGTTCCGGTACGCGGCCCCGGTTGACACCCTCGGCGGGATCGTGGGCGCGGGCCTGCACATCACCCCGGATGGCGCATTCTACGCCTGGCAGGGGGAGCGCGCCTTCCAGCTGAGTGAGGGCATCTTCCAGCCGGTGTTTGAGGGCGGCACGGTCATCGGGGTGGATGATGCCGGGCGGGTCTTCGCGTTTGATGGCGAAACCGCCCTGGTCGATGACGGCGTGTACGGCCCGGCTGAGGGCTGGGCAGCGCCCACCCGCCCCGGCTTCACGGTGCGCCCCGGCCTCGTCGCGGATGGCGAGGGCAGCGTGTGGGTGGCCACCAGCGAAGATGTCCGCGCGTTTGACGGCGACAGCTGGACCGTCTACACGCCCGAATCGGTTGGGATGCGCGCCCCGCAGACCGACGGCGAGAACCGCGTATCGCGTTTTGTGCTGGCCTTCGACGGGGCCAATATCTGGGTGGGCGAGTGCACGCTTGACGGCGGCCAGCCGGACGGCGGGATCGGCGCGCGCTGGTTCGATGGTGAGACGTGGCAGGGCAACGTCTTCCCGACGTTCACCGGCTGCGTGACCGCCATCGATGTCGGGCCGGACGGGCGTGTGTGGTTCGATGTCGACATCACCGTCTATGATTGGAACCCGGAGACCGGCGTCTTCCTGCCGCACGAGTTCCCGCAGACCGTGCCCAATGAGGCGGATTTCTTCGGCGTGATCGAGGAGATGCCCGTCGGGCCGGGCGGCAAACCCTATCGGCTGAAGACCTTATGCGACGGCGGAGCCTGCGACGCGGGCCGGATCCGCTACTATCTGCTGCTCGATGAGGACAACACCTGGGTGCCCGTCACAGAGAACCGCACCCGCGACCACCTGATCTTCAGCGAGAGCGGGCGCGGCTGGCTCTTCTTGGATGAGGGCGTGTTCACCCTGTCACAGGGGGCCACCCAGTCCGTGGTGGGGTTGATGGTCACCGCGGCGGCCTTCAGCCCGGATGGCGACCTCTACGTGATCGGCGCGTTTGGCAGCCAGGCGGGCCTGTGGGTGCTGGAAGAATGACCGGGTTCGCATATCCGGCGAATCTCACTATAATCGGGGTGATACCTGACAGCATCCCTGGGACACACACGTGATCGAACTTTCCGCAGTATTCTGGATACTCGTGATCATCTTCGGCGTGATCGGCCTGATGCGTGGCTGGGTCCGTGAAGTCCAGGTGACGGCGGCCGCGGTGCTGGCGATGTTCGTCATCGAGCAGATCAGCCCCTTCATCAGCGATGTGCTCGTGCAGCGCACCTCCGCCGAACTGCTGCTCGAAGATCCGTTGAGTACGCTGCGGCGGCTGGTGGTGCTCAAATCCACCATTATGATGATCGTGGTGTTCTTCGGCTACCAGGGCCCGGTGCTCATTGAGCTGGGCACGCAGGGGCGGGTGCAGTCCAACCGCCCGCGGGAGACAATCCAGGAGGGCATCCTGGGGCTGCTGGTCGGGCTGCTGAACGGCTACATTGTGGTCGGCGCGCTGTGGTGGTACATGCACACCGCCGAGTACCCGTTCGAGTGGGTAGTGGCCCCCGGCCTGCTGCCTGATTCGGCCAGCGCGGACTTCATCGCCTTTCTCCCGTTGAACTTCCTGGCCAGCCCCTGGCTGGAGATCCTCGTGGTGGTGCTCTTCCTCATCGTGATCGTCGTGCTGATCTGAGCGTGGGGGCAACAACTCACCACTGACGCGCACACCGGGCAGCTGATAGCGCACCTTTTTCATCGAAATTTGTGTTGCATTAGAAACCGTCTTCACGATGCAGCGGCGGGCCGGGCGTGCTAACCTCTGCTTGTTAACCTAACGCCCAACAGGTTCAAACAAGAGAGCGCCACGATGAAGAACCCCCGCCTGCTCACCATCTTTCTGATTGTCTTTACCGGCATCCTCGGCTTCAGCTTTATCCTGCCGTTGGTGCCCTATTACGGCGATGCCTACGGCCTCAGCGACGCCATGATCGGCCTGCTGGTGGCGTCCTTCCCGGCGGCGCAGTTCATCGGGACCCCGGTGCTGGGCCGCCTGTCGGATCGCCACGGGCGACGCCCCATCCTGATGGTCAGCGTAACCGGCACCGTGCTCTCCCTGATCGTCTTCGGGCTGTCCGCACCGATCGGCACATGGCTGGCGGAGACGGTCTTCACGGGGGCGGGCACCACCACCATGATCGTGATCGTGCTGTTCGCCTCCCGCATTATGGATGGACTGACGGGCGGCAACATCTCCGTGGCGCAGGCGTACATCACCGATGAGACCACGGAAGAAAACCGCGCCAGCGGGCTGGCATTGGTCGGCGTGGCCTTCGGGTTGGGCTTTGTGTTCGGCCCGGCGACGGGCGGCTTTCTCTCCACGCAGTTCGGGCTGGCGATCCCGGCGTTGGTGGCGGCAGGCATCTCGACGATCAGCCTGCTGTTGGTGATCCTCGTGCTGCCGGAGTCCCTGCCGGTTGAGGAGCGCGCCGACGATCTGGGCGAGGCGCAGCCGGACCGCCGGCTCAACCTGGACGCGCTGCGCATCGCGCTCAGCAAGCCGCTGGTCGGCGCGCTGCTGGGCACAACCTTCTTCTTCCTGCTGGCGTTCGCCATCCTACAGGGGATCTTCACGCTGTACGCGCTGCGGCGCTTCGGGGTCAATGAGCAGCAGGCCGGTCTGCTGCTGACCTACGTCGGCATCATCTCGATCATTGTGCAGGGCGGGCTGATCAAGCCGCTGACCAAGGTCTTCGATGACTTCCAGCTGATCGTCGGCTGCACCGGCCTGATGGCGGTCAGTCTGCTCGGCTGGGGATTGGCGGGCAGCATCCCGGCGCTGCTGGTCGTGCTGGCGGGCGTAGCGGCTTCCGGCGGCATGATGAACGTCATCCTGCGCAGCGCCCTGACGAAAGTCACCGCCCGTTCGGAAACGGGCGGCGTGCTGGGCATCCAATCCGCGCTGGAAAGCCTGACCCGCGCGCTGGGCCCGGCGGTCGGCGGGTGGATGCTGGCCACACTCGGCACGTGGGCACCGGGCATTTTCAGCGGTATCGAGCTGCTGATCCTGCTGCCGGTGGTCTACGTCGTGTTTATCGTCAAGCGCGGCGACCTGCGCAAACAGACCCAGCCCGCCAGCGGATCGTCCGCGGCGCGCTAGCGTCTTCTACTCGCTGGCTTCCAACGTCATCAGGTACGCGACGAGATCCTCGATCTGCTGCTCGGTGAGGATCTCGTCGAGGTTGGGCAGCATCGTCCCGGAAGGGAACCCCTCCACCACGTAGGCATCCGGATCCACAATGGACTGGTATAGATACGCTTCGGCGCTCAGGCCGGGGACACGCTCCCCGGCGCGGTCGGCGATCCCGTAGAAGGACGGCCCAACCAGCGTGACACCCGCCTGCGTGGAATGGCACACCCGGCACCCGGCATTGACCCCGGCAACCCGATCCTCGTACAGGCGGCGGCCCATCGCCGGATCGCCCGGACCTTCCTCATCGCGGAAGGTAAACTCAACCACGGCACCCGGCGGCGTGAACAGCACCTGGTCGAGCAGCACCTGCCCCACCTGCTGGCCGGGGCGGTCGTAAAGCGTGACCCGCACGCGGTGCGTGCCTTCGGTCACGGGGAGGCGCTGCATGGTCTGCACCACCTCGCCCGTGTACGTCTCGTCGAAAACGACCTCATCGTCGATGGCGATCACCAGCCGGGTTGGGCCGGTGGCCTGCGGATCGGGCGGGAGGCCGCCCTCCAACCCATCGATGGCGTTCCCGGTACGGTGGTCCAGCGCGATCTGCACGACCGGTGCCCGGGCGCTTTCATACGGCCAGTTACTGAGTGCCACGCTGATCCCCAGCACGACGAGCATCATCACGATGGCGGGGATGAACTGCCCCCACTTTACGGCGGGGATGGGCAGCTTGTAGCCGGTCGCCTGCGGAGTGGCCCCTGCGTGCGCGGTCAGTGCGCGCCTGAAGTCATTGGGCGGCAGCCAGGTCGTCTTGACCGGCGGCAGGTCGGCGTGGCGGCGGCGCGGCTGCGGTTTGCGCTCGCGGTTCAGGCGCTCTTCCAGCCACAGGTTGCCCTCGCGATTGGTGCAGTCCTCCGGCGGGCAGCCTATCACACGGACCTCGGCGGCACCGGCATGCCAGGCCGCGGCGGTCAGATCGGGCTGCACCATGCCGACACAGGTCACGGGCACGATCGTCACCCCCTCCGCGCTGAAGTTCCGCGCACCGTGGCTGGTGTGCCGCTCACAGGCGAAGACGACGGTCTGCTCCGCGACGCCGGTGGTCGCCTGCTGCCACAGCGGCTCGATGGGCTGGTCCCCCATGGAGATGGCCTTGGGCGCGCAGCTGCCGACGCACACCCCACAGCTGACGCACATCGTCGGGTCGATGACGGCGATGTAATGGTACTGCGTGTCGTCGTCGCGCGCGTGCATGGTGATCGCGTTGTAGGGGCAGTCAGCGGCGCACAGGGTGCAGCCGGTGCAGTCAGCGGCATGCACCTCCACCGGATCGAGCCGCGGGCGGATGAGGATCCACGGGATGACGGCTGAGAGGCCCAGCACGACCAGCAGCCCGATCAGGATGGGGCCGGGCGCGGGCAGGAAGAACAGGTAGAAGACATCCAGCCGGATGGTGCCGCCGCTGAGCCCGGCCTGCCTCGGCAGCATGCCGACCGGCACCAGCAGGGCGACGATCAGCAGCAGGCCGCCGATCACGGCCATCCAGTACTGCGGCGGGAAGACCTTCGCGCGGGACAGCCGCTTGAGGTGCAGCCACAGCAGCCCACCGATCACAGCCGACAGGCCCAGGTGCAGGCTGATCATGATCAGCATGAAAGCCGACCCCTCACTGAGGACCATCCTGTTGAGCACAAACCGGAAGCCCCACGGCGTGCCCGCGATGGCATCGATCAGCAGTTGGTTGAGCAGTTCGGTGCGCTGGTCGGAAATGAGCCAGTAGCCGGTCACACCGGCAGCCCACACGAAGCCCGCCATCACCACGCCGCTCAGCCAGGCCAGCCAGCGCGGGCCCCGGAAGCGATCCTGGAAGAGCATGCGCCAGCCGTGCAGCAGCGCTGTGAACACCACCGCAATCGAGGCGTAGCGGTGCAGGGCGCGCATCAGCCGCCCGACGAAATTCGCCTCGATGCGGCTGACGGCCTCGTAGCTGGCCTCAAAGCCGAACTGGTAGAACATCGTCAGGTAGATGCCCGTCACCAGGACGATCACCAGCAGGAAGACGCTGATGGTCCCCGTGTGGTAAAGGGGGTTGAAGCGCGCGTCACCGGCGAGGCGTGCGACCGGCGTCTCCAACACCAGTGAGATGCGCTCCAGCACGTTGAGGCCCTTTTTGACGGCAGTGCCCTGGCGGCGCTCCCAGTCAATCGATGAGTTGTCTGCCATGGTGGCTCCACACATAAGCGTTCGGGCATTGTATTGTGACGATACTCCCCCGGTGTAAGCCAGTGAGATTCGTCCTCAGAAAAGGTGCAACCCCTCACGAATGGCCGTCACCGCCTCACCAACCGGCATCTCGACGGGCACGATCAGGGCGTTGGTGGGTTCTTCCAGGGCATCGAACTGGCTGCGCAGCAGGCCGGGCGGCATGAAGTGCTCGCGCTGCCGCATGCGGGCAGCGATCGCGCTGAAGCTGCCGCGCAGGTACACGAATTCCACGCGCGCACCGGGCGGCGTCAGGCGGTCGCGGTAGCTTGCCTTCAGGGCGGAGCAGGCCAGCACCAGCGGACCCGGTGCCCCCACGATGAGATCACGCAGGCGGTCCAGCCAGGGCCAGCGGTCGGAGTCGGTGAGGGGGCGGCCTTCCGTCATTTTCTCGACGTTCTCAGGGGGATGGTAGTCGTCGGCATCGTGGAAGGGCCAGCCAACAGCCTCGGCCAACGCCGTGCCCACGGTGGTCTTACCACTGCCGGAAACGCCCATCAGGACAACGGCATCGATCGGATCAGGGATCATAGGTCAGTGGGGCGGCCCGGTCGGGCCGCCCTCTCCTGATGCGCTTAACCGCGCATCTGCGCTTCGGTCACGGCGATGGCCGTCATCGCCACGATCTCGTCGACATCGTCACCCGCCTGCAGGATCTGCACGGGGGCGGCCATGCCCAACAGCACCGGCCCGATCGTCTCCGCGCCGCCCAGCCGCTGCAGCAGTTTGTAGGCCACGTTGGCCGCGCTCAGATTGGGGAAGACGAGCACGTTGGCATCCTTCACGCTGCTGAACGGGTAGCGCTCCTCCACAATGGCGGGCACCACGGCCGTATCGGCCTGCATCTCGCCGTCCACCACGATATCCGGGCGGCGGGCGCGCACCAGGTCAACCGCCTCACGCACGCGGCGCGCGTCCGGATGGCGCGAACTGCCGAAGTTCGAGAAGGAGAGCATCGCCACACGCGGGTCGAGCCCGAGGTCCGTGCTGGCGAAATCCGCGGCGAGAATGGCGATCTCGGCGAGGGTTTCGGCGTCCGGGTCGATGTTGACGGTGGCATCGGCCAGCAGGTAGACGCGCTTGTTGATGATCAACACGTACAGGCCCGCTGCATGGTTCACGTCCGGGCGGGTGCCGATGATCTGGAGGGCGGGGCGCAGCACCTCCGGGTATTCGACCGTCAGCCCGCTGATGAAGACATCGGCGTCGCCGTGGTGCAGCATCATCGCGCCGAAGACGTTCGGGTTGCGCAGCAGGCCCATCGCTGAGCCGCGCGTCACGCCGCGCCGCTGGCGCAGTTTGTAGAGCGCCTCGGCATAGTCATCGCGATGCTCGACCGGTTCGAGGATCGTCGGGTGGAAGTCCATGCCCAGCTCGCGGATCAGCTTGTTGATGCGTTTGGCGTTGCCCAGCAGGATAGGCTCGGCGATGGCTTCCAGCTGCACGGCGGCTCGCAGAATGGCCGTGTGCTCGCCTTCCGCGAAGACGACGCGCTTGCGGTCGTCCCGGCGCGAGCGGTTGATCACCTCCAGGCGGAACTGCTGGCCGCGACCCTGCCGGGCCACCAGCGATTCGCGATATGCCTCCAGATCCAGGGTGGTCTGCGCCACGCCGCTTTCCAGGGCGGCGGCGGCCACCGCGGGCGCGACCCACAGCAGCACGCGCGCATCGAGCGGCTTGGGGATCAGGTAGTCCCGCCCGTAGCTGATGCGGGTTTGCCCGTAGGCCCGCAGCACGGAGTCGGGCACGTCTTCGCGGGCGAGTTCGGCCAGCGCGTGCGCCGCCGCGATCTTCATCTCCTCATTGACGCCGGTCGCGCGGGTGTCAAGCGCGCCGCGGAAGATGAACGGGAAGCCCAGCACGTTGTTGACCTGATTGTTGTAGTCGCTGCGGCCCGTGGCGATGATGGCATCCGGGCGGTGTTCAAGGGCAACCTCCGGCATGATCTCCGGGTTGGGGTTGGCCAACATGAACAGCAGCGGATCGGCGTTCATGCCGGCCAGCCACGCCGGTTCAATCGCGCCCGCCACCGAGAGGCCCAGCAGCATATCGGCGCCTTGCAGCGCCTCCTCGATGGAGCGGATATCGGTCAGGGTGGCGAACTCGGCCTTGTACTCGTTGACGCGCTCGCGCCCCTCATAGATGATGCCGGACGAGTCGGTCATGATGATGTTCTCACGTGGCACACCCAGGCTGACGTAAAACCGCGCGGTGGCGATCGCGCTGGCCCCCGCCCCGCTGATCACAACGCGCAGGCTGTCGAGTGTGCGCCCGGTCAGTTCGCACGCATTGAGCAGCGCCGCCCCACTGATGATCGCCGTGCCGTGCTGGTCATCATGGAACACGGGGATGGCCATCTCCGCCTTGAGGATGCGCTCCACCTCAAAGGCTTCCGGCGCTTTGATATCTTCCAGGTTGATGCCGCCGAAGGTCGGTTCCAGCGCCTTGACGACAGTCACCATCTCCTCGACCGTATCAGCCTGGATCTCAATGTCGAACACGTCAATATCCGCAAAGCGCTTGAACAGCACGCCTTTGCCTTCCATCACGGGTTTGGCGGCCAGCGGACCGCGGTCGCCGAGGCCGAGGATCGCCGAGCCGTTGGAGACCACCGCCACGAGGTTGCCGCGTGCGGTGAGCTCAAAGGCGGCGGCGGGGTTCTTGTCAACGGCCAGCACGGCCTCCGCCACGCCGGGCGAGTAGGCCAGCGAGAGGTGGTGCTGGGTGGCAAGCGGCTTAGTCGCCCTGACCTCGATCTTGCCTGGGCGGCCCTGTCGATGGTAGTCCAGTGCTTCCTTGACTGTATGTGCCATTGTGAAGCTTTCCTTAGTAGGTGCAATGATTCACGCCCATTATGCGCCATACTCCCCGCTGTTGAACACATCCGAATGTCACGATTCTGTGCTGTGTGAAATCACAACCGGTTGGGGACTACAATCAGGGAAAAGAGGAGACACACATGAAAGAAGGCAGCAGCGCACCGGGCTTCACCCGGCAGACAGTACACAATGAAACGATCAGCCTGGACGACCTGACCGCAGACGGTCACCACGCCCTGCTGATCTTCCTGCGGCATTTGGGCTGTGTGCCCTGCCGCGAGCACGTCGCTGACCTGTTGGACCAGCGCGACCGGCTGGCGGCGACCAATACCCGCGTGCTGGCGATCAGCTTCAGCAAATCCGCCGAATACGGCCAGCGCTGGCTGGAGGAAACCGGCGCCGACTTCCCCTTAGTGCTCGATCCGGAGCGCGAACTCTATGAGGCGTACCAGATGAAGCACTCCGTCAGCGGCTCGTGGAGCCTGGAAACACTGTGGTTCTACATCAAGCGGATCTTCTCCGGCGGGGAGATCCACGGCATTCAGGGCGACCCGAACCAGCTGGGCGGCGATGTGATCGTCGCGCCGGACGGCACCATCACGCTGCACTACCCCAGCGATGAGGCGGTTGACCGTCCGTCTGTTGAGATGCTGTTCGGCGTGTTGGAAGGCGAGCGGGCCCCGGCATAAACGGAGCACCCCACCCC
>JAADYX010000057.1 GCA_010092885.1 Chloroflexota bacterium
CCGGTTCAGGCTGGGCTTTGGCGCGTTCCGCAGCGGATCTGACTTCGGCTTCTGTCTCACGGGTGAGGGTCTGCCATTCGCTCTCACTGAGTAAGGCCGGCACAAGATACTCATAGAGATGGCGGATCGGGTCACGCTCCCACTCGTCTTCCAATTCCTGCTGGGACTTGTAGGCCTGATTGTCAACGCCAGTATGCCCCGAGAGGCGCGGGACTGTCAGCCTGAGCAGCGCTGGCCCCTGCTGCGTGCGGACATAGTGGACTGCCTCATCAATGAGCTGGGCGGTTTCTTCAGGGAGCGTGCCACTGCCATCCCAGATGGCCAGGTTGCCGAAGGAAGCGAGATTCTCAGCGATATTGCCACCGGGGGTCTGCAGGTGGCGTTTGACTGAAATCGCGTAGCCGTTGTCCTCGATCAGGAAGAGAACCGGCAGGTTCAGCGTGGTGGTGATCGTCAGGGCAGACCAGAAGCCGTTAGTGGCAACAGCACCATCACCGCCGTGAGCCACCGCAATACTGCCCTCGAGGTCGGCCTCCCCCAATACGTCTATGCGGTAGCGGATGGCCTGTGCCCACCCAACGGCGGGTGTGTACTGCGATCCAACATCACCCGACATCGGGAGGATGAGTGCGCGGTTGCGGCGCAGCATATTGAATGTCACACCCACATCCCGGCCATCGGTCATGCTGTCTGCGCGTGCCATCCCTGCTGCGAAGGCTTCTTCAAGGGTCATACCACTGGCAAGTACCAACGGCCGTGACCGATAGTACACGGTGGCTGCATCAAAGGGATAGGTCAGCTGCTGAGCAGTGAGGATCTGGGGGAGTTCATGGCCGCGGGCGGAAAACTGATAAGTGACAAACCCCTGCGGGGTGAGCTCGTTTTCTTCAAGCTCATCCATAATGCGTGAGGCCAATGCAAGGCGTGCCACTTCATGCCAATCAAAGGCTGGATGTATCATCTGGTGTATCTCCGGGCTTTGCTGTGGGAATGACCCGATCATAGCATATCCCAGGCGCAAAACCGATTCGCTTGCCGCCTAACTTCACTTGGTGCTAGGATAAGCAGGTCACAGTCAACCAGGATGGGAAACATGCTTGCCATTGTCAAAAGCTGCGCCCTTGTTGGTGTCGATGCGGTTGAGATCGATGTAGAAGTCGATGTGCAGCGCGGTATGCCTGCCATTTCACTGGTTGGGCTGCCGAGCGGCGCAGTCAAGGAGTCGAAAGACCGGGTGCGTTCGGCGATACGCAACTGCGGGCTTCGTTTTCCTTCCGAGCGGCGGGTGACGGTGAACCTCGCCCCGGCGGATCTGCGCAAGGAGGGCCCCGCCTACGATCTGCCTATCGCTGTGGGGGTGCTGGCGGCCAGCGGGCAAATCCCACTTGATGTGCTGGAAGGGGCCTTGATCCTCGGCGAACTGTCTTTGGATGGCAGTGTGCGGCATGTGCGCGGTGTGAGCGCCGCAGCCTATCTGGCTCACTCGTTGGGCTATGAGCGCATCTTTGTCCCAGAGGGTGATGCACCAGAAGCATCCATCATACCCGATATTGAGATCGTCCCGGTGGGGCATCTGATCGCGCTGGTTGAGCACTTGCTCGATCTGGACTGCATCCCTGCCTTGGACCGCGACAGCGTCACTTTGGAGGACAATCAGCCTGGCTACCCCACTGACTTTGCCGACGTGAAGGGGCAGGAACACGTCAAGCGCGCACTTGAGGTAGCAGCCGCGGGCGGGCACAACGTGCTGATGGTGGGCCCGCCCGGTGCCGGTAAAACCCTGCTGGCTCGGGCTGTGCCTGGCATCCTCCCGGCTTTGTCACTGGATGAGATGCTAGAGATTACCCGCATCCACTCAGTGGCTGACATTCTGCCGGAAGATGTCCCATTAGTCCGGCACAGGCCTTTCCGGTCGCCACATCATACCATAAGCCAGGCCGGGCTTATCGGTGGCGGATCGGTGCCTGGCCCGGGTGAGGTCAGCATTGCGCACCGGGGTGTCCTCTTTCTGGATGAGCTGCCTGAGTTCGGAAGAACGCTTGAAGTACTGCGCCAGCCGATGGAAGATAAGTTTGTCACGATCAGCCGGGCGTCTGGCACGATGCGTTTCCCCTCGAATTTTATGCTGATTGCCGCCTCCAACCCGTGCCCCTGCGGCTATTATGGTGATGGGATGACGGCGTGTACATGCAGCTCCACGATGATCACCCGCTACAGGCAGAAGCTTTCCGGTCCGCTGCTGGATCGTATTGATATTCATGTTGAGGTGCCGCGTGTGGACTATGACAAACTGGCCGATACACGCCGCGGTGAGCCCTCCGAGACGATCCGTGAACGGGTGCAGGCCGCGCGAGACCGGCAGATGGCGCGTTTCAGCGGGAGTTCACTGCTGTGCAATGCTGATATGGGGCCACGCCGCGTTCAGGAGGTAGTGACGTTGGACGAAGCCGGGTCAGCATTGATGCGCTCAGCCATGCAGCAGATGAATCTCAGCGCACGGGCGTATCATCGTGTGTTGAAATTGAGCCGGACGATTGCAGATCTGGAGGGAATAGGGCAGATCCAGACCCATCATCTGGCTGAGGCCTTACAGTACCGGTCTCGTGCACAATAGCGATCAAATCCGCAGCGAGTAAACCGGCACATCGTAGCCAGCTCGCTGGAAGCTCAGGTGACTGTACAGACGTCGTGAGCGCAGATTGTCTTCTTGTGTGTTCACTGTGACCAGTGTGATACGACGCTCCTTAAACGACCGCAGCATATCACTGACAAGAACCCGACCGTAGCCACGGCCCTGAAGCCCTGGCATCACAGCAAGCCGGGCAAGGTGTGCACTGCTGTAATGGTCGGTGGTGATCTGATAGCCTACCAGTTCGCTCGCTGTCTCCAAAACGGTGAAGCTGGCCGCTTCCTCTATGGCCAGCCGGATGGTGGCCCGTCCGTAGGCCCACAATGGCTCAAACGCGGCAGCATCCACGCGGGTGACGGCGTCCAGATCCGCCAGAGTCCCAGTGCGCAGCTGTGTGTCGTCCGGTAGATGATCATCAGGTATTTCACCACCTATACGTCGTAGAGTGACGATCGCATTGATGTGCTCGAAGCCCCAGTCAGTGATGGCTCGTTGAGTCCACGGGTGCATGATCAGGCAGGCGACCTCCGTTACACCGCGGTTCTTGAGATCGGCGCGCAGTGCATTCCACAGAACCCGAAAGCCCGGATCGCGGGGTCCGTTTCCGGGGGCCATAAAACGCAGCCATGCAACCGGATCGGCATCCGGGTGGAGGGGATGTTTGTGAACGGTAGCGCCAATCATGGAGGTGACTGCATCGCCCTCACGCAGGACACGGGCCCACAGCATGGGATTTTCAAGCCACTGATCGAGAGTGCGCCAGTCGATATGCATGTGGCGATGGCGTGCGCGGCGGAAGAGGGTAAGGATGTGATGGTGGTCAGTCTGCGCAAGGGGTGCTGGTTCGTTCAGCAGAGCCATAATTGTCATCCGGTTCAATCAATGGGCGCAGAGCATACCGAACGCGGCCCGTTTTGGCGAAATGCAATCGCCGCCACGTAGAATCCAGATGTGGGAAATGCAGACACTTCACCAACCATTGGCGGATCAACACACAGCGGCATGGAGCCTTCACTTGGCGGAACAAGCCGCATTCCGTTGATCCTTGATGAGCTGGGCAGCACAAGCTGGAAGGCCCGCCGCAGGGCGGTTGAAGCCCTTGTCCGTCTGGGAGCAGCCGCGCTGCCCGGCCTCATTGAAACGTTGGAGCATCCGGACAGCGACGTCCGTGCCCGGGCGGCGACGGCCCTCGGCGTAATCGGTGAGCAGGGGGCGGTCAAGCCGCTGCTGGCCGGGCTGCATGATCCGAGTGATATTGTGCGTGAGGCATGCGTTCGAGCATTGGGCCGTATTGGCGGGGCAGAGGCTGCCGAGGGGCTCGTTGGGGCGCTGCGCGATGATCGCGGCTCGGTCAGCCTGGAAGCACGGTGGGCTCTGCGTGACATGTCCGACAGCGGCGGTCTGCTGCAACAACTGGTCCACCGGCTGCGAGGAGGTTTATAGATGGAGCCTTCACTGCCACGCAAACCCGACCTGACCCCTGGGTTAGGCGGTACGCGACGCAAGAACACAGGTCTGCTGGCAAGACTGGCGGGTTTTGGGCGCTACGTCAGTGTGTTAGCGGGCGGCAGTGACCTCACACCGGAGCGCACTGGCGCGCTCGTCGAGGCGTTGGTAAGTGGGCACTCAGGTGCCCGTGAGGCCGCTGCGCACGCGCTGGATGGGTTGCAAGCCACATATCCTCCTTCCGCAGTGATGAAGGGTCTCCTGCGCCCGCACACGGATGCGCTGTTGAGTGCTCTCAGCGATCCACTGCCACCTGTACGTTCAGCGGCACTTTCCGCGCTTGGCATGATTGCTGCCGGATTCGACCCGGCACCGCTCCTGCACGCCCTGACAGACAAGGACCAGTCGGTCAGGCAGGCCGCGTGTTGGGCGCTCGGCAATCTGGGGAGTCCGGCGGCAGTCCCTGATCTGCTGGAGATGCTTAACGATCCGACTTGGAGCGTACGCGGGGCTGCTGTGCGTGCCCTGACCCTAATCGGGATGCCTGCCACAACACATCTCTGCCGTGCCCTGAAGCATTCTCCATCCCCCGCGATTCGCCTGGGGGTCACCACAGCGCTGCGCTATATCGCCGATGGGCGCGCCGTTCCCTGCTTGGTCGAGGCGCTGCATCATGACACCTCACCCGACGTGCGCAACATGGCGATCCACGCGCTGGCACGCATCCCCGCTCCTGAATCCATTGCTGCGTTGGTCGGTGCACTCAATGACCATACGCAGCTGTATCCGGGCTTTGAGTGGGCTGTTTGTGACACTGCCGCAGTCGCTCTGGAACGCATCGCACCGGCGGACGTGCGCGCCCGGGTCGCCGTGTGGCGGTCGAGCCGCACGTATCCGTTCACCGATTAGGACTGCTTGCGGAACAACAGGTTGATCACACCCATCTCGGCTGACAGACGTGCAGTCAGGTGAATGAGGGCCATGCGATCGGCGGAGAGATCCAGCAGTGTGCCATCTTCCTGAATGGCTTCCACCTGGGTGAAACCATAGGCGAGCACCTCATCAACGGCGTTATAAGGCTCAACGTGGAATGCCTTGAGCGCGTTTGGATTGTACTCCATGATGAGTGCCAAATTCGGCGACCGGTCGATGGTATGCTGCAGCCCACGCAGCGCACTGAGCTCAGCACCTTCGATATCCATTTTGACCACATCAACGGTATCGATCCCCTGTGCCTGCAGCAGGTCATCGAGGGGAGCGGTCTCCACAGTGAATGTCTCCACAGGCAGATCACGCTCCAACCGTGGCGCGATATCGCCGGTACGTGTGCTGGCCTTCTGCCGATCACGCAGTGACTCATCGTAGTGCAGGGAGCCACTGGCAGACATGATCAGATAGTCGTACAGCTGCGCCTCACCATGGGCCTCCGCTGCTGCGATCTGCAGCGGCGTCACCTGTGGATAGCGTTCGGTGTTGCGACAGAGCATATCGAAACTGCGTGGGTGGGGTTCAAGCGTGATAACCCGCCCGTCTGGGCCCACGCGCTCAGCCAGTTCACGGGCATAATAGCCAACATGCCCACCCACATCCAGCGCAATCATACCAGGTCTGACCAGATCGGCCAGATGCCGGAGTGTGTGCCGTTCGTGACGGCGAGTGAGCAGTTCCAGCCTAAACCAGAGGGGATCGTCAGCGATGGTGCGAAAGCCGGTTGACCACTCCAAGAAAGGGATCACGGTATGCGTGATCACGCGGTGAATCGCGGCATGGGCCGGATAGATCCGCTTGACGGTTTTGCGGTAGAGGCTCAGCCCGGTATCGAGGACGCGCATGCTGTTCTATCCTAATTGGTTGGGACAGCCGTAACGGCGAGCGGCTGTCCCTGAGTGATCACAACGGTGTGCTCAAACTGTGCTACCAAACTGCCATCTTCTGTGCACAGAGTCCAGCCATCTGGCATGGTAACGATGTGCTGCGCGCCCAGAGTGAGAAATGGCTCGAGCGTGACAACAAGGCCCTCTGTCAGCGGCTGCTTGCGCCTGGGATCGTAGATGTTCGGGATGTGCGGCTCCTCGTGGATGTGCCGCCCGACACCGTGACCGGTCAGCTCGAAGATGACATGGTAGCCGCTGCGGTAGGCAAAACGTTGAACGGCTGCCCCCACCGCATTGATCGGCTGGCCTGCGCGAGCTGCCTCCATAGCGATGGTGAGGGCCTGCTTGGCTCCGGCGATTAATCCGGCCTTCTGTTCGCTGACAGGGGGCACGGCGAAGCTGGCACCGCTGTCTGCCCAGAAGCCGTCTTTTTCCGCCGAGACATCGATGTTGACCATATCCCCTGGTTGGATCGCGCGCTCACTGGGAATGCCATGGGCGGCTTCATCGTTGATGCTGATGCAGGTATGCCCGGGGAAATTATACGCCAACATAGGGGCAGAGCGCGCGCCATGCTCGGCCAGAACCGCCGCGCCGACAGCATCAAGCTCAGCAGTGGTGATGCCGGGTGCCAGATGCTCGCTCATGCGTTTGATGGTGAGGCCAACAATGCGGCCGATGGCCTGCAGTGCCCTGAGTTCTTCCTCAGTTGTGACGGTCATACCCTTTGCCTTTTTAGTGAGTGAGGCTTCAGTAGAGTGTGTCACCTGATGCCTCTCCGATCAACTATCGCGCCCGTGCACGGGCGCGATAGCATTGATGGGTCCCTTGGGGCTGTTTTACTCGATCAGGGCCAGCAGATCAGCAGCGCGCGTGCGGATACGGCCCATCGGGGCTTTGCTGAGCACGGTGAGCATTTGTTTGATGCGCGGTGAGTCCGCCAGCCTGTCAGTGAAGTAGGTGCCCATCAGTTGAAGCGCTGTCTGCTTCACATCCAGATTATCAGACTCCAGAGCCTGTGTCAGAATGGCAAAGGCCCGCTGTTTAACCGTATCATCGGCGTGCTGGTCGCCGATCTGTGCAGCCAGCTCGAGGGCTGTGCGGCGCAGGCGCGGCGAGTCACCGCTGATCTGGTCACTGAGTGCATCCAACACGATCTGTGCTGCTTCCGGGTTGCTCTGTGCCTTTTGGGCCAGCAGCCCGAGCACAGTCCCAGAAGCCTCAAGCCCGACGTTCTCCTCCAAGATGGGGAGCAGATGGGGCACCACTTCCGGCCCGAGTTCTTGGAGGGCCACTTCCACCGCGTCGGCGCGTGTGGGTTCACTGCGCAGTGTCTCGAGGAGTGTGTCGGTTACCTGGTCAGCGAGGTCAGGGTGTTCGGCGGCGATACGTCCCAGCGTCTTGCCGATACCCTGCCGGGTCTCACGGTCCGGATCACTGAGCAGATCGTCAATCAGGGTGGGCAGCATATCGGCTGCTGCTTCGCGGTCGCTCGCGGCCGCAATCTGAAGGGCGGTGGCTGCTGCCCGCCGCGCTCTGGGATCAGTCTCTTCGAGGCGTTCCAACAGTACGGGCACACTGGCCGCAGCCGCAGTTGTTGCGGCAGCGGTGGCCAGTGCGACATCATCGGCCTGCGGACCTGTGGGCCCGATGGCAGCGGGTTCGGTGAGCGGCTGCGGCGGCTGTGGTTCTTCTAGCGCGGGGACTGCAAGCTCTTCAGGGTGCCACTCAAAATCCGGATTCCACCGGTATTCGGCAGCTGGTTCGGTGCGCACTTGCAGGATTTCAGCGGCGGCCATCCAGTCAAGCATGGCCTGCAGCGCGGTGGTCAGATCGCTCTCTGCGGTGATGACGGGCTCGGCAAGCGTGTAGCTCACATCAATGATGCCCAGCGCCCGCGCTAATTCGTAGCGTGCCGCATTAACGTCAGTCCATTCCCGGAGAATCGTCTTAAACATCGGCGATCCTAGTTGGTGTAGGGTGCATATCCCGGCGCGACCTGGAAGATCGCCTGCCAGGGAATGTATTGGCTGAAGAACGTATCCTGATACAGGATCTCACCGTCCCGGTATACAATGCGGTAAACGGTCACATCAGCACCGTCAACGGCGTAGTCCACCTGTTTGGTTTGGCCGGGTGCGAGCTCCGGATTCTCCTCGTAGATGGCCGGGCCGTGGGGTACCTGATTGGTCACGTAGGGGCCATCCTTCTGCACGGTGCGCCCGTCACTGGTGGAGTAGAATCGGAAGGTGACCTGCGCGCGGGCCGTATCAACAGACGTTTCGACCAGCAGGTAGGTATCCAGGTCGTTCTGGAATTTCAGGTCGACGATAGGCGAGTAAACGGTGGCATCCATACCCAGGCCTTCACCAACCTCATAATACCCAACACGATAGGCGTGCGGCACACGTTCAAGGATGGGGAACCCGGCATAAAAGGCAGCCTGGAAGGCTGTTGTGCTCACCTGGCAGACACCGCCGCCCACACCCTCGATGGTACGCCCGTTGTGGATGATCAGCGCTTCCTCAAACCCGGAGTCGGTTGAGACATCGCCCAGCCACTCATTGAAGCTGAATACACTGTTGGGCTCAATGACCACACCATTGAAGCGCCCTGCTGCCTCTTCCACGTTCACCCGACGGGCACTGCTCGATCCGGCGAAGTAGGTTGTTGCACTGGATACCAACTCTACAATGCCGAGGTCTTCGCCCGTGGCGGTATCGGGAACGCCGGGTTCAACCGTCTCGAACACCAGCGGCACCTGCCTGCTGCCTGAAGCCGCCGCCGCGTTGATCACCTGAATGGAGCCCGCCATATCGAGGCGACGCCCCGTTTGGCTCGCGGTGATCGGCTCGATCTCACCGGTGTTATCGTTGAAGATAAACCGTGCGTTAATCGGCTCGATTTCCAGCCGGCCCGCCAACGGACTGAGGAACGAACGCAGCTGCTCCTCATTGAGGCGTACGCTGTATTCTTGGGTTTCGCCGTCCGCAGCCGGTACCAATTCAATGATCAACATCTCGGCGAGGGCATCGCGGGTGGCATACCATGGGCCGGGATCGCCGGGCAGCGGCTCTTCGATGTACACCTCCAGATCACCCGCCAGAATGGTGTTGATCAGATTGGCGGCTTCCAGAGCAGAGGGCACCGATGGCTCTGTCTCTGAGATAACGATCTCGATCTCAGTGTTGCGCAGCTGGAAGAGCTGTTCTTCCAAGAGGGCCAGCGTAGCCGCGACATCCGTCTCTCGGCCAATCTGGCTGGCCGTGGCGGTCGCCTCAAATCCGTTCACTGATACGGTTGCATCGACCACAGGGCGGTCGATCTGGCTGGCAATCTCATTGAGGGTGTTCACCGCAAACTGCTGATCGTACACGATCACCGGGGAGATGACGACGCCCTCACGCCAGGCTGTGGCCTGTTCACGCAGGCTGGAGAGCATCTCCGGGTGCCGTCCGACTTCGTACGCGGCCTGCACAGTGCGGTACGTGTCAAACTGAACACCAAGCTGTTCGGCGGTAACGGTCCATACATTCTGGCCGTCGCGGAATGTGATGACAATGTTGGAAGGATAATTGAAGCGACCATCGAGGAGTTCGAGCGCCTCTTCCGGTGTGAGGCCGCTCAAGTCAGCATCCCACACACTGACCCCCGGGAAGATATGTCCATCGTGGTAGATCTGGTAGCCGGCGACCCCAATTCCGGCAGCGAGGTTGCTGAGCACCAACACGGTTACGATGATGAGTGTGACCCGTGGGAGAAAGGACAACACTCCCGGACGCTGCTTGTCGCCGAATGCTTCCTGTCTGGTTGTCATGGTATGACCCTTTTCCGCAGCTTACCTTGATGTTGGGAGAGCCATCCCTATCTTACCCAGGAAAAGAAAAAGCGCCACCAATCAGGTGGCGCAGTGGGCGATACAAGACTCGAACTTGTGACCTCTACGATGTCAACGTAGCGCTCTAACCAACTGAGCTAATCGCCCCAGTGGATAGAATTATAGGCCTCAAGGCGCATCTCGTCAACCTTTTGGCTGACTCAAATGCTAATTTTTGGTGAACAGCGGCTGCCGGACTGCGGAAAGCATGCCAGCTGTCCAGCGCATGTACTCGTCAGGGGTGATTTCGGCGCGGGCCGCCATCCGGTTGACAGTATGCGACAGCACCAAATACGGGGGGAGTTCAGGAACCCGCTGCCGGATAGCCTGACTGCGAGCAACAACGCTCAGCGCCTGCATGCGCTTTACCCGCGCTGCGGCACTCTCCATGATAATGCCAGTCTCACCATTCTCATTCTGCGGTGTCATCTATAAAACCTCCAGTTCGCACTGTGAACGAAGTATAACGACCACACCGGTCTATTTTCCCGTGTCTATCTTAGAAGTGTGTAATAAATGCCATTATCTTGTGATGTCAACGGTGCCCACAGTGGTTTGTTGGGCTGCCTGACCTTCAAAAGTCACGGGCAGACGTTCGCCGGTGTCAAGCCGGTATACGCCCAGCAGAACCGGGTAGCTGCCCGGCTCAATGTCTGCAGGCAGCGAAAGGGTATGGTGTTGGATCAACACTGCACCCGACGTGAACGCCTCAGCCGGAACCCCAAGCGCATCCCCTGCTGCAAGCAGAAAACCATCCGGGGCTGTCAGATGGGCAAAGATGGAGATCCCGGTCAGTGGTTCGTTGACCTGCCATGTGCCGGTTACTGTGAGGGTGTCCCCGCTGCGAATTAGCTCCGCATTGAGCAGAGTGAAGGCTGTCTCATCAGCAACTGTCGCCGGTGAGCTCAGGTGCCATCCATAGAAGTGTGGACGCCCATCCTCATGGCGACCGAGGAAATCGGGCGGCGCACTCGTGCCAGGTGGGGTTGAGTCGACCGGGGCAAGCAGCAGGGAAGGCGCGAGGCTGCTTGTGTCACAGTCGATGTAAGCAATGGGCAGATCCGGCCTGCCCACCCAGGCGCGCAGGCGTTCCTCCGTGAGGACAGGGTTCTCGCGGCACAACAGTCCGACCGGCGGATCGGCGCGAGGTTCCACCCGGTAGACGTGGATACTGTGCCCGACTACAGCCTCCGGTTGGCGCGCACGAAAGTAGCCGAAACTGTCATGTTCGAAGAGCTGTGCACCGATCAGGTTGGACACGCTGATGGCATACCAGCCGGGATCGGGATGCAGAGGATGGAAGTCCTCAGGTTCCTCGGGAGGTGGCGGCCAACTCGGCAGGGGTTTTGCGTCAATGTCGTAGTAGGTGGGATAGGCCTGCCCATAGTAGCTGAGATGGAGATCGTCAATGCTGTGCTGCTGGAGATAGGCAGCCAACCCAGGTAGATCCTGCCCCCAATCGAGGTTGGAGTCGGCAAGGATGCGGTGACCGCGGTCGGGGCCGCCGGAAGCCAGATTGAAGTACGGAATGTAGTGCGGAAATACCACCACCGCGATCAGGATGTGGATGGCGGCCAGCCCGCTGAGGGCCGGTCGAACCAACCGTATCTCAAGCTGTGTCAGGCGGCCTGCGAAAACAAACAGCAGAGGGGTGGCGGGCAGCAGATAGCGCACGCCGACGTTGAGCGAGATCAGCAGGGTGATGCCGATATAAAACAGAGCCGGGAAAAGAACGGTCCACTCGCGCGGATGGAGGGATCGCCAGCCCGTTGAGAGCGCCGCGCCGAACACCAGCAGCAGGGCGGGTTCAGTCCATTTGACCGCCAGTGTGACCAGATGATAGGTCCACCAGCCGGTTTGGGAAAAGCGCCCTAAAAGATAGCCCGTGTGGCCTTCCGCAGCCAACCCGAGGAAGTGCAGCAGTTCGCCGGGATACATGCCCTCCGCCAGGGGCCGCACTGTAAACAGATGGCTTGCCCAGAGCGAAAACAGCCCGATGCTGCCCATGGCGACCAAAGCGGTCAGGTCACCGAGCAGGCGACGCTGCCGCAAACCTGCTGCCAGCGTGATCACCCCCAGCGTTGGGATCAGCAGCAGGGCGGAGAATTTGGCAGCCTGCGCAAACCCAAACAGCAGCCCTGCCACAACCAACCAGCCGGATGTGCGCCGCCGCAGCCAGTGGCTCCAGGCCCACAGTGTCGCGATGTAGAATGCCGCCACGCCGAGATCGGTGGTAGCCAGCCTGCCATGAGCCAACACATTCGGGGAGAAAGCAAATAGAGTCAGTGCCAGCAACCCGCCGTTTGACCGGTACAGATCGGCCGCCCACCGGTAGACTATTGCCCCCAGCAGCGCCGTCAGCCAGATAATTGGTACACGGGCCAGAAAGGTGATCCGCTCAGCATTGAGGCCGCGCTCCCACAGGAGGGACTCGCTGATAGCTTCCGGATCGCCCTCTTCCCACCCGTCAAGCGCAGCCGGATCGGGCAGCCCCGGTTCCAAAAGGACCCCTGCCCCGACCAGCAAATTGGTCAGCGGAGGGTGACCCAGTGAGAAGAGTTCGCCCGTGCGCCAAAACGCCCAACCGCGTGCAATGTAGAAGGCTTCATCGAACGTGGGGGATTTGTCCAGCGAACTGCCAAGGGCCAATCCGAAACTGCCGATCAACAGGAGTGAGATAAGTGCCAGGGGATGCTTCATGCTGGCGAGTGTACCTCAGATCCAGCCCAACAACTGCCACCACAGGAAATCAAGCGGCAGCATGAAGACAATGGTGGCCGCTGCCAGGAGCAGGAGAAACCGCAGCATCTGCTCAAAGCGAAGGTCGCTGAGCGCGAGGGCCACCACGATAGGCGGCGCCTGGTGCGGAAAGATCAGCAGGCCCATGCCAACCGTTTGCAGCAAAACGATGGCACGTATGCTGAAACCCGTGGCGGCGGCGAGTTCGGCAGCCACAGGAGTGATCAGGGCAGGCACGGTGGGGGTGGTGCCGATGATTGAGAGCACGGTTGCTGTCCCCGCCAGTGTGAAGAAGTTCAAGAGCTCTGCCCCAGGGCTCATCGGGAGCACTGTCTCCGCAGCCTGCGCCAGCACACTCATCCATGGGGAGGTGGACAGCACCTCGCCCACGCTGATAATCCCGGCCACGAAGAACAGCACAGGGTAGTTGATCGCCGTGTGCATTTTCTCGGCTGGCAGTATGCCCGTCAGCACAATCAGCAGGCCGGTACCCGCTGCGACCCACGCGGCAGCAATCCCGTGCACAGCATCGGTGAGCCAAAGAGCAAGTGCGACCACCAACAGGACCAACAACAGCCGCTGCTGCCCGGACAGCCTGCTGCCGCTTAACTCAGCGGTATGTTCTTCCGGCAGCCGGTCAGGGAACAAGACGGTCACAAGGCCTACGATAAACGCGCCGCGCAGGAGGCTCAATACTGGGAAGTGAGCCAGTAGATATTCGCTGTATCCGATCATAATACCGTGTACGGACTCCGCCGCACCGGCGAGCACCACATTCGGCACATTGGCCGTCAAGATCCCGTAAGAGGGCAGCACCGTCCCGCAGATGCCTGCCAACAAGATGCCAGTATGCCCCGAAGAACCGCGCTGGAAGCCAAGCGACTCGGTCAGGGCCATCAGGATTGGGGTCAGCAGAACCACGCGCCCGACCGATGACGGCATCAGAAATGCGAGAACGATGCCCAACACAACCAGCCCGGCGATCAGCAGTGGGTAGCTGGCACGCAGTCGCCCTGCAATGCCCTGTGCGATGCGCTCTGCCAGGCCGGTGTGTTCGATGGCCGCACCGATGATCAGCCCGCCGAACACCAGCCAAAATGCTGCCGACGTGAACCCGGCGAACACGACTTCAGGCGGTGCTGCGTTGAGCACCACAGCCAGCAGCATAAAGATCAGGGCGCTGAGGTAGGCAGGGATCACGTTTACGGCCCAGAATGTGATCACAAAAACGGTCAATCCGGCGGTAGTGGCACCGGCAGCCGGCTGTGCGATGATCAGAATAAGACCAGTCAGGACACTCGCTGCCGCTATGAGACGGGCGGGTGTGATCAACGGGGAGGTATCAGGATCGACCATCCGCCTTTTCAATCCAATGGTAGATTGTCGTTCTTGGCACGTGACTCCTCAGCCATGCGTGCTTTGTAGGTCTGTACCTTTTCCTGGAGCATCTCATCATGGGCGGCCAACATCTGCACGGCCAGTAAACCGGCATTTTTGGCATTGCCGATGGCGACTGTTGCCACGGGCACACCAGATGGCATCTGCACAATGCTCAGCAGGGAGTCAAGACCGTTAAGTGCTTTGCTCTGCACAGGCACGCCGATCACCGGCAGGGTGGTGTGTGCAGCCAACATACCCGGCAGATGAGCAGCCCCCCCGGCCCCGGCGATGATTACCTTAAGGCCGCGCTCATAGGCGGTGCGCCCGTAGGCGGCCATATCATCGGGTGTGCGGTGTGCTGAAAGCACGCGTACTTCATGCGGCACATTGAACTCCACACAGACCGCAACCGCGGCTTGCATGGTCGGGTAATCGCTGTCACTGCCCATCACAATTCCGATAGACATCGGCTCCTCCTGTTATAATTTGGTTTGTGTACGCGACACAAAAGGGGACGAGATATCTTGGTTGAAGAACATATTGTCAGCGGCATCTGGCGCTACTGGCTGGAGGATAACTCTATCATCGTCTATATGATAGAACGCATCGACGACGAGCGGGCGAAAGCGTTCAGCGAGTCGGTCATACGGACGATGCATGAGTGGTCCGTGCTCTATCCGTTTAAGATCGTGTTCAATGTGTCGATCAGTGGGGCAAGCATGGGCTATATGATGACCACCGGGCGCGATCTGCTCAACATCGGTGTGACAGATGATGGCTACGAACGTGTCCAGCATTTTATGAGCACTACGCCTGAGTTTCAGGCTTACTTGGCGGTGGTGCTCTCTAAGGCGATCTCCGGCCAGAAGGCCCGCCGGATGGGCATGCAGGGCCACCGGACGCTTCCTCAACTTGAGGGAGCCACATTCTTCGATATGGAAGACGCCGTCGAATGGCTGCGTACTCGGATCTAAAACCCGAGCAGACACCGAACTTCTACAAGGGCTATCTGGTTTCTGTTAGAATGAATGTACGCAAACAACATCTCAGAAAAGAGGGACTATGACGAGCCTGAACCCCGATCCCTTTGGTGCACGGGATGTGCTGGAGACCCCAAACGGCCCGGTCACGATCTACCGGCTGGACGTGCTTGAAGAACAGGGTCTGGGCAGCATTTCACGCCTACCATTTTCGATTAAAGTTCTGTTGGAAGCGGCGCTCCGTCAGCTTGACGGCTTTGAAATTACTGAAGACGACGTGAAGAACATCGCTGCGTGGGATGCAGAAAACCCGCACGACGTGGAAATCCCGTACAAGCCTGCCCGTGTGATCCTGCAGGATTTCACCGGTGTGCCCAGTGTGGTCGACCTGGCGGCGCTGCGCAGCGCGATGGGCCGGCTGGGCGGCAATCCAGAACGCATCAATCCACAGGTACCGGTTGATCTGGTGATCGACCATTCGGTGCAGGTGGACCAGTTCGGTTCGGCATTCGCGTTGATGTACAATGCCGAACGCGAATTTGAGCGCAACCGCGAGCGCTATGAGTTTCTACGGTGGGGCCAGGAGGCGTTCGATAACTTCAGCGTGGTGCCCCCTGCGACAGGCATTGTGCACCAGGTGAATCTGGAATACCTGGCAAGGGTGGTGCAGACGAAGACCGTCAATGGTGAGCTTGTCGCCTATCCAGACTCATTGGTCGGCACGGACTCCCACACCACCATGATCAATGGTCTGGGTGTCGTCGGCTGGGGCGTCGGCGGTATTGAAGCAGAGGCCGTCATGCTGGGCCAGCCGATCTACATGCTGATGCCGCGGGTAGTCGGCTTCCGGATGACAGGTGAACTGCCTGAAGGGGCAACCGCAACCGATCTGGTTCTGGTTGTCACGCAGATGCTGCGCGAGCATGGTGTTGTCGGCAAGTTTGTCGAGTTCTTCGGGCCGGGAGTGGCACGCCTTTCACTGGCCGACAGGGCAACTATTGCGAACATGTCTCCGGAGTACGGAGCCACGATGGGCTTCTTCCAGGTCGATGATGAGACACTTAACTATATGCGCAGCACGGGCCGCCCTGAACAGCTCGTTGATCTGGTGGAGCGCTATACCAAGCAGCAGGGTCTGTTCCGCGATGAGGGCATGCCCGACCCGGCCTTCAATGACCTGCTTGAGCTTGATCTCGCCACAGTTGAGCCCAGCCTGGCCGGTCCGAAACGCCCGCAGGATCGCGTCCGTCTGGGCGATATGAAGACCTCTTTCGAGAATGTCATGGTTGATGTCAAGGGGGAGAAGCCGAACGGGCATCACATCACCGTTGATGTGGACGACCATACCACCACCGAGATGAAGGATGGTTCGGTGGTGATCGCAGCGATCACGAGCTGCACGAACACCTCCAACCCGACGGTCATGGTCGGTGCGGGGTTGTTGGCCAAAAAGGCCGTTGAGCGCGGGCTGGACGTACCAGCTTACGTTAAGACGAGTCTGGCACCTGGTTCCAAAGTCGTGACGCGCTATCTGGAAGATGCCGGGTTGATGCCTTATCTCGAAGAACTGCGTTTCCATCTGGTGGGGTATGGCTGCACGACCTGCATCGGCAACAGTGGACCCCTGCAGCAGGCGATCCACAACGCGATTGTCGATAACGATCTGGTGGTGGGGGCGGTGCTTTCAGGCAACCGCAACTTCGAAGGGCGTGTCCACCCGCTGACCCGTGCAAACTATTTGGCCTCACCGCCGCTGGTGATCGCCTATGCGCTGGCAGGCACTCTTGATATCGACCTGGAAGACGAGCCACTCGGCAGTGACCAGGACGGCAATCCGGTCTATCTGCGCGATATTTGGCCAACTCAGGAAGAGATTCAGCAAGCGATTGCAGGAGCGCTCAAGCCGGACCTCTTCAATGAGGAGTACGCTAACGTCTTCACGGGCAACGAGACATGGAACGAGATCGCCATCCCAACGGGCAGCCTGTACGAGTGGGACGAGAACTCGACGTACATTCAGGAGCCGCCGTTCTTCATGGGTTTGACGCCCGAGGTGCCGCCCACACAGAATATCCAAGGGGCGCGCGTGTTGGCTCTGCTCGGTGACAGCGTCACCACGGACCATATCTCCCCGGCGGGTGCCATCCCAGGTGAAAGCCCCGCAGCGGACTATCTGCGCGAGCGCGGCGTTGAGCGGCGTGACTTCAACTCGTTTGGGTCACGGCGCGGCAACCATGAGGTCATGATGCGCGGCACGTTTGGCAACATCCGGCTGCGCAACCAACTTGTGCCGGGCAGTGAGGGCGGCGTGACCGTCTATCTGCCGGAAGGTGCCGGTTCGCTGGAAGATGGCGTGGAGACGACGATCTACGAGGCGGCCATGCGCTACATCGACGAGGGCACACCGCTGGTAGTTATCGGCGGCGCGGACTACGGTATGGGCTCCTCACGTGATTGGGCGGCCAAGGGCACCATTCTGCTGGGCGTAAAAGCCGTCATCGCAACCAGTTACGAGCGCATTCACCGCAGCAACCTGATCGGCATGGGCGTGCTGCCGCTCCAGTTCAAGGAGGGTGAGAGTGCCGAAACACTGGGCCTGACTGGCTACGAGACCTATGACATCACGGGCATCGAGGGAGACCTCGAGCCGGGGCAGGAGATCCAGGTGAAGGCAGTTGATGTCTCCGGCAAGGTGACGGAATTCACTGCTATCGCCCGCTTGGATACACCCGTTGAGGTGAAGTATTATCGCAATGGTGGCATCCTGCACGCGGTACTGCGTGATATGCTCGGCGACGAAGAAGCTGCTCCTGCCTGAACCTGAGCAGGAATACGCTGCATACGGCAGGCCGTCCGAACCCGAGGCGGCCTGCCGTAGTATAATCAACTAACGACAGATGCGTTGATGATCGGTCATGAATCCATGGCAAAAAGCCAATCTTACCGGCGGTATCCTCAGTTGGGTTGTGTTTCTCTTCCTCAGCGTGGCTGCCTTCTCGATTGTCACTCAGATTCATGTTCTGATCCTGGCAAGCATCCTGATCTTTGCTCCAATTGTCCTCGCGCTGCTCAATCGCCAAAATCACAGTGAGCAGATACCCATCGGTCTACGTATTGTCGAGCGAACACAGTTGGCTGCGGGTCTACTGATCATGCTCTCATTTTGGATTGGGCAGAGTGTGCCCGCGGCCCTGCTGACAGTCCCGTGGCTGGCAGTCACCGGATTGATCGCACTGTACGGACTGGGCCGTTTGCTGGCGCGTGGCACCTCTCCAATCGAGGAAACCGTATTGGATATCGGGCTGATGCATCTGCCCGTCGGTGGTGTGTGGCTTCTGCTGGATAGGGCGGGGATCCAGCCGCTCAGCTTCGACAGCCTGGGTGCACTGTTTCTCGGAGCAATGCAGGGCCGTTTGCTGCGAACCCATCGCCCGCAGATGATCGACATGTATCGCGCTGCCGCCATCGCTGTGATGGTTGGCCCTTCACTTGTAGCTGCGGGCATTGTGTTTTCGCTCGCTGTGGAGGTGTTCGCCGCGACGGTGCTGGCTGGCGGTCTGCTGCTCAGCGCGGCACTTACTCTGCGCTACATCGTGCCCCGTTTGCAGAGCACATTGACAATGACCCTGCTTGCCGTTTCGGCGATTTGCCTCTTCCTGACGATGTCTCTGGCCGTGGCCTATCCGTTGGGGCGACTTACCGGATGGTGGTCCCTATCGATCCCGCAGATGGTTTTTCTGCACGCATAGGGAAACACCATTGGTTTCGCGCTGACTGGTCTGGTGGCAATGCTGCTCCTCGAGCCACCCAGTCATGCGCCTAAACCCGACATGTCCCTCACCAAGCTGATTGGCCAAAAGCGGAGAACCTGAACCGAACAGGCCATCCCGTGATGGGATGGCCTGTGGCAGCGGGATGGGGCTGGCACTCAGCCGCCGGGGGCGACGAAATCCAGCTGAGGGAAGGTGACCTCAACGGTCAGGCCGAGGTTGGGACCGAAGACGATGCCGTTCGGGCTGGTGCGGAAGCCGACCACAGCCGCATAGATACCTTCCTGGTTGGGCGCAGTGCCGTTCAGGGTGAAGGTCACCGACTCGCCTGCTGCCGCCAACTGCCCTTCGCTGAAGGTGTAGGTGCCATCGGAAAGGATGGGGTCGCCGCTGATGGTGAACAGCTGGGTGCCGGAAGGCCAGTCGCAGCTGCCGCCGTTGTAGACGGTGAAGGTCATCGAGAAGGGCTGGCCGGGTTCGACCTCAACCGTGCCGCCGTTTTCAACGATGCTGGCTCCCCACGAGCAGATATCAAACGTGGGGCCCTCTGCCCCTTCGGGCGGCGCGAGGTCGTCGATGGGGTCGGCGGGCTCAACTTCCTCGGGCACGACGATGCCGGTGTAGTAGGCCAGGCCGAAGGTCTCGCCCTGGGCGGTCTGCAGCAGATAGTAGGCCTCGTAGCTGCCGGGATCCTGCGGTGCCGTGAACGGCAGCGCGATGTCGATGGTCTCACCGGGGGCGACACTGGTGTTGAGGGTGGCGGCCTGCGGGCCGGTCAGCAGATTGCCCTGATTGTAGACAATCTGCGTATCGGGTGTCCACAGCTGGCAGCCGCTGTTGAGGATGCGCCAGACCTTCTCGTACGGCTGGCCGGGGGCCATTTCCGTGTGGTGGGGGATGGTGACATCCTCGACCAGCTGGGCATCAAACGCGCAGACCTGCTCGGTGTCGTTCTCGACCTGCGGCTCCGGAGTGGTCGCCGGCTGCGGTGCGACGTCCTCGGTTTCAGGTTGCGCATCTTCTTCAACATCCGCGGCCTGGTCTGCGACGGAAGTTGTGGTGGGCTGGGCGGTGTCGTCGGGTGACGTGGCAGCTGTGCCGCAGGCAAGCAGCGCAGCGATGAGCATGATGACGGGTATCCAGAGCATTCGGCGTGACATAGTAGTTTCTCCTTTGAGTGTGATTGCATCTTTCACCCTGTAAACGGAGAAACCGCACGCTTTCTTACAGCCGGATCGGCGATCGGCCAGTACTCTAATCCTAATTTGGGTGGGTTTGTAAGAAAAGTCCCTCCGAGCAGCGGCCCGGAGGGACTTTGTGTTACGTTGGCGAGGACTCTTGCTGGGGGACTGTGTGTGGAAACATCTCGTTGTTGAGGTCTTTTGAATTACGCGAGAACCAGATCGCCGCCAGCACCACAGTCAGAATGAGCCAGTAGAGCAGGGCTGCGGGAACGGCGTTGCTCAGCCAGCGCCCGGAGTGAAGTGCATAGTAGGCGTCCTGTGTGGTCAGAACCCACCTGCCCTCGGCCTGCTCCAAGATGAACGAGTGACGCACCGGCACATCAGGTACACGGTACATGTACGAGAAGAACCGCCCGTTCTCACGGATCGTATCCCAGCGCTCCGGTTCGAGATCGACCCTGGAAAACGTGCGCAAGCCTGTGCTGACAGTCATCAGACCATGGAGCTCCATTTCCGGATGTACAGCAATCGGTGCCGGATCGGAACGACCTTGTAGGTCAGCAAGCAGCTGCTCATTGCTCTGGTCCTTGGCAAAGGCTTCAATGTTCGCCAGCACGGCTGAAGGAGAGCTGTACTCGGCCTGCATCGCCTGTGAGAAGTACTCTTCGTCGAAGCGGTCGCGCGTAGCTGTAACGGTGAACAGAACGAAAGCTGCCATTGCGACCAGAGGCAGCACATACCAGAATGCAATCCAGCGCAGATCCAAATACCGTTTTACCGTATTCCACATAGTCAATTCATCCTACCCGTGTCAATGTGTTCCATAATGATGTACGCCCGTACACGCTGCATAGTTCAATTCTCATCTTCCAAGGTGTCGCCAATTGAATACTTGGGCAGCAGGTCACTTTTGGCGGTTCGTTCGTCAATATCATGGGCCAGCTGCTCATACACACGTTCAGAGATCAGGCCCACACGCATCAATCGCAGAAGGGCGCTCTTCTTCTGGCTGGCGATCTCGCGTTCGGCAAAGTGTAGGGTCGGTTGGCTCAGTGCTTCGTCCTCCTCCATATCGAGTGAAGCTAGCTCCTCCCAACGACGATGAACCTCCCGTTCATAATGGGCACGCCAGCGATCCGCAATCTGCGGAACGAGTACATTTTGGCGCACCATTTCGTTGATCGCATCCACTGCTGCCTGTGCAGTGGTAACCTGGGCACGCCTGAGTTGATACTCATACTCTCGCTGCGTGCTGACGATGAGCCCCAGCGCATTCAGTAGGGGACGCATTGTCAACCCCTGTAGAACGAGAGAAAATAGAACATAGGCAAATGCGAGAACGGTCAGCAGATCATGGTTGGGGAGGGCCAACGGCAGGCTCAACGCCAACGCAATGCTGACCGCACCGCGCTGCCCACCCCAGAACATAGTATGGCTCCACGCCCATGGCAGTTTATCATCCTCAACTGCATTGATCATAAAGCGCATTACATAGACCGTCATCGCGCGGGCAAAGAGGATGACACCTAAGGTGATGGCCACAGGCCCGGCGAACTGCCCTATGTTGCCAAGCTCAACATCCAGACCGATGAGCAGGAAGACAAAGGAATTCAGCAGGAAGGCAATGAACGCCCAAAAGGAGACGATTCCAACGTCGGAGCGGGCCGAATATCCGCCCTGCGACCCGAACTTGCCTACCCGCAGGCCAGCAACTACAACGGCAATCACCGGGGAAACAACCGCATTGAGCGGGATCTCAGCCACCCAGAAGGTGCCATACGCCACAATCACTGTCAGAGCGATATCAAGAAGGTGCTCATCGTTGCGGGCCATGATCTGGTTAGCAAGTTCGCCCACAACCCAGCCGAGTATGGCACCCCCAACCACTGATATCACAAAGGACAGTACGCTCTGCCCGAGGTTGAAGCTCTGCTCACCGAGGGCCACACTCAGCAGGATCGAGTAGACCACAACTGACACACCATCGTTCATTAGACTCTCGCCCTCGATCAGCAGGCCGAGGCGTTCGTTTACACCGAATTCCTTGAAAAGTGCGATCACAGCGATGGGGTCTGTGGCTGAGATCAGCACGCCGAACAGCAGCGCTTCAAGCAGAGGCAGGCCGAGGAATTGATAAAGCAGCAGACCGATGATCCCCATCGAGAGCAGCAAGCCGGGCACAGCCATCAATGCGATGGGGCGCAGATTATCACGAAAGTCCTCAAGGTGAATATGATAGGCTGACTCAAACAACAGGCCGGGGAGGAATACCAGGAGGATTAACTCAGGGTCGAGTTCGATATCCAACAGCGGGATCTGGACATTCAGCAGACCGACGGCCAGGCCCGTCAATACCATTGCAACCGTAAAGGGGATCTGCAATCGTCTGGCGGCCAGGGCCACGCCGATAGATATGAGCACGAAGAGAATGAGAGTGGCTTCCAGGCCGACCAGGCCTTCCAAGGCACCGCCATGTTCCATGATACTTGCCTTTCAAAAGTCTAACAATAGGGTCAATAGATGAAACGTCAATCGCCGAGCAACGGTATAGTACAGGTACACATGACCTACGGGATTAACCATGCTGCTACGGATTGCTTTCCTGGGTTTCGGTAACGTTGGCCAGGCATTGGCTGCGCTGCTCCAACACAAAATGCCCACCCTTGAAACCCAGCATAATCTTCAGGTGCAGATAGTCGGGGTCGCCACAGGCAGCCATGGTCTGGCTATCAACCCGGCTGGCCTTGATACGACTGATCTCCTGTCTATAGCGGACAGTGGTGGCTCGTACGATGTGCTGCACCAAGGCCAGCCGATTTCCAGCGATGATGTGCCGATGTTCCTGGCGCGTGTTCCAGCCGATCTGCTGTTCGAGAGTATCCCCACCAGCCCACACGATGGGCAGCCCGCCTACGCCTTTGATTATGGAGCGCTCGAGCGCGGTTTGCATGTGGTTACAGCCAACAAAGGTCCTGTTGCCTTTGGCTACCGGGACTTGACGGCATTGGCACGGCGCAAAGGGGTAGGGTTTTTCTTCGAGTCCACATTGATGGATGGGGCACCGGTTCTGGCCACGGGGCGAGAAGGGTTGCCCGGCAGCGAGATCAAGCGCATCCGTGGGATATTCAACAGCACAACCAACTACATTCTCACCAGGATGGAAGCGGAAGACCTCACATTTGACGAGGCATTATCCGCTGCACAGGCGATTGGGATTGCAGAGACGGACCCCTCACTGGATATCGATGGGTGGGACTCTGCCATCAAAACGGTGATCGCTGCCAACGTGCTCATGGGAGCTGATCTACGACCCAGCGATGTGAAGCGTGAAGGCATTCGTGGGGTGACACGCCACCGGATCCGGGAGTTAGCGTCGAACGGGCAGCGGCTCCGACTGATGTGCTATGCGGAACGCGACGCGGACGGTCAGGTGACGGCTCGGGTTCAACCTGAACCCGTTCCTGCTGATGGGGAGCTTGCGGCAGTCCAAGGGACAACCAGCATCGTGGACTTTGAAACGGACACGCTGCGGCGCTTGTCCATCGTGGAACACGATCCCGGCCCCGATACAACTGCGTACGGCATGTTTGCCGATATGCTGAATATCCTCCGGGGACGCTACCGGACGGCGTTCACAAAGGAGTAGCGAGTTTGCCGGCTTGCCAGAGGGCGAGCAGCTTTTTAGTGCTCTCGAATGCTATGGGAACACGCGTGAGATCCGCAGCTGAGTAGAAGGCCGCATCAAGGGCATCATCGCCCGCCCTCAGCTGGCCGCCCGTCACCCGGGCGATGTAGATCAGCAGCAGCACCCATCCGTTCTCCTCTGTGGGGGCAGCCGCCTCAACGAGGCGCTCGACTGCCACACGTAGGCCGGTCTCCTCATAGACCTCACGCAGAACGGCCGCTTCTGGATCCTCGCCATAGTCAAGAAACCCTGCAGGGAGTGCCCATCTGCCCACAAAAGGAGCCACACCGCGTTCGACAAGGAGCACACGTGCGTCCTGTTCAACAAAAGCAACAACCGCGACTTTCGGATCGCGGAAGTAGGTGAAACCACACTCGGGGCAGGCTGGGCGGCGCAGGTCTGTGATCAGCGCTGTGCCGCAGTACGGACAGTAACGGTAGGTGCTCACAGCCTCTGACGTACCACGGCAAAGACAATGACTCCGATGATCGCCGCCACGAGTCCAGCCGCGGGCAGGAGAATCCTGTTGCTTTCGAGTTCGGGCTCGTCCGGTACTATGAGTACGTCGGGTGTGGGCAGGGGAGTTGGAGTCAGCTGGCGGTTCTGTGCTATGGAAGGTTCTTCAGTACCAACCGACGCCGGGGGGGTGGCCTCGGGCTCAGCACTCTCAGGGACACTCGCTGCTTCGCCATCCTCTTCAGGTGCCTCGTCTGCTGCCTCGTCGTCGCTCGCAGCCCCCATATCGGCCTCGTCTTCGAGACTGTCATCGCGTGGGCCCTCGGCGCTCTCAGCTTCCATCATATCTTCTTCCGGCGGACTGCTTTGTGTGACAATGACGGTGTCACTTTCCTCCGCCTGACTGGAAAGGGTATCAGCTGCCGGTGCGAACACGGAGTTGGTCTCTGTTGCGGGCAATAAGAATGCGCCACTAACCACCAACACGAACGCTGCTGCCGCCGCAGCGAGACCGCTCAATGCAGCTGTTGGGGCCGGCCCGATTAATGCAGCGAGCCGGTCGAAAAACCCCTGTTTCCGGCCATACTGCGCTGGATCAAGCGTAAAGCTGCGTGGCACCGGTACCGTCTCCAACTGCTGGAGCAGTGCGACCGTTGCGCGCAGGGAATCAAGATCAGCCTGCATGGCCGGGTCGCCGAGAAGCTGCTGCTCAAGGGCTGCTCGGGTCTGTGCGTCAAGCTCATCGTCAAGATATTCGTTTAACCGTATGAAGTCCTGTTCATCCACTAAGGCAGTCCATACTCTCTAACCGTTTCATGAATCCTGACGAAATTCGGCGGGCAAAAGTTCCCCAAATCCCTGAAGGCAGTCACGAAGCTTTGCGCGGGAGCGGCTCAGGCGGGATTTTATCGTCCCGAGGGCAACGCCCACCACCTCGGCGACCTCGTTGTAGCTTAAGCCCTGTACGTCGGAAAGAACGGCTACCACCCGTTGGTCTTCCGGCAGGCTTTGCAGACAGTCCGCGATGGCCTGCTGGAGTTCCATGCGCTGCGTATAGTGTTCCGGGCTTTCACTACTTGAAGAAAGGGAGGGATCATCCGGTGCTTCGTCCACCACGTACAGCGCTTCAAGCGAGGAACTGGGTCGGCGTTTACGGCGGCGCAGTTCATCATAGCAGGCGTTGGTCACGATGCGCAGCAGCCACGATTTGAATGACCCGCCGCGGAAACGATTCAGAGCTTTGTAAGCCGAAATGAAGGCTTCCTGTGTGGCATCAGAAGCCGAGTCCGGGTCGCCCATGATGCGGTAAGCCACGTTGTAGACCTGGTTCTGATAGTGCAGAACCAGCGCATTGTATGCCTCGACGTCGCCTCGTTGCGCGTCGTGGATGAGTGCATCCTGATCCATGGAGGCTCCTGTGTGTGCCTGATCATTGTAGCAGATCGTTGACACACGGCAAGAACAGATGTATAGTGCCTATGTTATGCCGGAGTGGTGGAACGGCAGACACGGAGTGCTCAAAATACTCTGCCCTCTGGGCGTGTGGGTTCGAATCCCACCTCCGGCACACTGACTGTAGGCGGTCAACTCTTCTCTTATGCAGCGTGTGGTCATCGCGATTTTGGTCGGTTTGGGTCTGGGTGCAGGTGCTGGCGCTGGCGTCGGCTGGCTTCTCCAGGCTCAGCAGATCATGGTTGAGATGGAAGACCTGCACCCCGAATACAAAGCCGACTACACAATTATGGTTGCTCAGAGCTATGTGCTCACTGAGGATTGGGACCTCGCCCAATCACAGTTGGGCCGATTGGGCGAATCTGATCCCGCCGGTTATGTCGTACAGCTTGCAGAACGCTACATCGATGAAGGGCGCAATCCGGATGAGATCCGGCTCCTTGTACGGCTGGCAGCTCGCTACGGTGTGGTGACCGAGCCCATGCAGCCCTTCCTGCCCAATCAGGACGGCTGAGCTTGCAAGAACGGACTGCGGCCTGGCTGCTCTTGCTGCTCGCTTTGATCGCTGGCGGGGCGGGCGGCTTCTATTATGCCTGGAACCTCAACCCCCTCACCGTTGTGAATGTAGGGCCTGACCGGCTGACCGAAGCGGATCGGGAAGTGTATATTCTACTCGTCAGCGAGGCCTATCTGCATGATGGCGATCTGGGAAGGGCACAGGCCCGGCTGCAGCTCCTAGGGGAGGGTGACCTCGTCCAGTTGGTTTCTGTCCGGGCCGACTCTGCGTACCTCAGCGGGGCTGACCCCGACGAGATCCGGGCACTGACCACGCTCGCAGAGGCATTGGGCGGAAACCCCCTCGCGGCGGATGTGTTCACCGGCACGCTGGCCCCGCCCTTCACCCCGACCCCGACTGCCCGTATTGAGGTGGAGCTTTCACCAACTCTGCCTGAACCCACGGCCACACCCACCGTTTTTGTCCCCACCGTAACTCCCACGCAGGCTGTAACTACGACCTACACGCTCATCGGGCGTGAGGAGGTCTGTCAGGCGGAAGGCGCCGGTTTGATCGAGGTGTTGGTGCTTAACGAGGGTGGGAGCGGTGTTCCGGCAGTGCCCGTCCTGGCCCGTTGGGAGGGGGGCCAAAATCGCTTCTTTACTGGTCTCAAACCTGATCAGGGGTCAGGCTATGCGGATTTCCAGACCACGCCGGATCGGATATACAGTATTGAGCTGGTTGGGCTCTCCCAGCCGGTTGTTGGGTTGAGCAGCTTCGCGTGTACAGACGATACCGGCCAGATCGGGACGCCGGTCTACACTCTGGTATTCGCCCCGCTTACCGAAGAGTGAAACAGCTCAGGTCATCAGTTCTTGGATAAGCTGGCGGAACGCCGTTTTGTAGTCACTGGTGAAGTCATAGCGCGGACGACGGCGCAGATCGTCGGGCACAGCCACCTCAGCGATCTGTGCGATGAACACCGGTTTACGCATCGTCTGGAAGGTTTCCCAATCATCGCGCACCTGATCGCCGATCAGCGTGTCGGATGAAAGCACCACGACCATATGGGTGCATTCTTCAAATGCCGGGTGAACGCCGCTGGCCCACTGTATCTGGTCTGCATTGTCGTCGAACTCCACCCAACTGGGGATGCCCATCTTCTCAAGATCCGCCGCCAGCTGACGGGCGAACATCAGATCAATGGGCGCGTAGTTGATAAAGGCCATTATCGGCGAGACGCTGCGTGTGCGACTCCGTGCGGCCTCCGGACGGTTCTCGAGGGAGGGCTTTGGAATTGCACTATGAGCTTCGGTGCGCCCCATGCGGAATACTGTTGAGCCGCAGCTAGGGCATACACCGCGGGTGCCGGGTGCGCCTCGCCGTGTATAGACTGGTGTTGGCTCTTCCATGAACACCTTGGTTTTGCAGCTGACGCAGTATGCTTCGATCATCTCATCATCGTCTGGCATCGGGTTTCTCCGTCTCTGTGATGTGGTTTAGTGTATAGCCCGCTAGATGATCGATCAAGTTGATGGTAAACTGCCGGGTATGAAACATCCTTACTTCTTGCCTGGCAGCTCGACTGGCTGTTTGCTGGTCCATGGGTTCACAGGCAGCCCGGCCAATCTGCGCTGGCTGGGCGAGCATCTGAACGCGCAGGGATTTACGGTACATGGTGTGCGATTAGCCGGGCATGGCTACGACGTTGCCGATCTGAACCGGGTCCGGTGGCGGGAGTGGGTGTACAGCGCACGCGAAGGGCTGTATTTGCTGCGCGAACACTGCGACCGGATCGCGATAATCGGATTCTCGATGGGCGGAGCGATCAGCTACATCGTGGCGGCAGATGAAAACCCCGACTGCCTGGTCACATTGGGGGCACCGCACAAAATCCACCATCCGCTGCTGCCCCTTGTGCCATTCGTCAGCCCCTTTGTGCAGAGCATCCCCAAGCCCGGTTTGGATACTCCTGCCGAAAAAGAACTCGACCAGAGAGTGACGCGTATTCAAGCTGAACGCGGCGAGCCTCAGCTGGGTGTCGTGCGCTTGCAGGTTTGGCCGCTGCCCGCACTGAACCAGCTCAATCAACTGCTGCGTGAGTCGCGCGCGGCTTTGCCCCGCATCACAGCGCCCACGCTGCTCCTCCATGGTGAACGGGATGAAACGGTGCCATTTGGCGATCTGTCACTCAATGTGGCGGCACTCGGCAGCCTGACCAAGCACACCCAGAATTATCCACAGAGCGGGCACCATCTCGCGCTGGATGTTGAACGGGAACAGGTCTATGCGGCAGTGGCGGACTTTGTACGGGAATATGCCGATGTTGAGTGATAAAGTCGTTTACCCGATCCTCGGGGGCATTGTTGCCCTGCATATGCTCGTGGGCCTGTTATATGCTGCTAACACACCGCCCTGGCAGAATCCGGATGAACCGGCCCATTACAATGTGATCGCACAGATCGCAGTGGGGGGCTGCTGCCCCGTGATCGCCACCGGTGATTGGGATGCTGCTGCGCTCACATCGTTGGTCTCGTCCGGTTTTCCGGAAGGTGCCGATGTGTCTGGCATCACGTATGAGGACCACCAACCGCCGCTGTACTATCTGGCATTGGCCCCCGTCTTTTTGGTGACAGGCGGCAGTCTGAGCGTGATGCGTATTGTGACGTTGGTCATGGGGGCAGGCATTGTTGTGGCAGCCTACTTTGTGGCGGCGCGGCTCTTCCCCCGTCACCGGATTGTGGCACTTGCGCTGGCTGCGTTTGTCGGATTCGTGCCGCAGCATCTGGCCATGGTGTCCAGCGTCAACAACGATGCCCTGGCATGGCTGGCCCTTTCTATCCTGATGGTGGTTGCGGTAGGGTATGTCGGCAACCCGACCGAAATTGATCATCTGGGGCAGACCGGTCCGCTTGATCTGAGCAAACGTCCACATGCGGCGGCCCTCGGTGGGATTACCGGCGTAGGCTATCTGATCAAGCTGACCGTGTATCTTCCGATGACGCTGCTGGTTGCAGCTGCGATCCTGCTGCGTTGGCGTCAGGAGGATCGGGCACCACGTTGGGCCGCCGGTCAGGTAGGGTGGGCGGCTGGCATGGCCATCCTGTTTGGGCTGCCGTTGTGGGTGCGCAATGTCAGCCTATACGGTTGGCCCGATCTTTTCGCCCTGGGGCGCCATGATGAGGTTGTGGAGGGTCAGCTGCGCACAGCGGACCTGATCGCTGAGGTGGGAACTGGACCCTATCTGGTGCAGTTTGCCCGGACGACATTCCAAAGCTTTTGGGGGCAGTTCGGCTGGATGGCTGTGCCTTTGCCGGTGCGCGAGTATGTGCTGATCGGTGCGTTCCTGCTGGTGAGTTTCATTGGTCTGGTGATCTGGCTGGTACGGTTTCGCCCAGAGCCGCATCCCGCGCAGCGTGCCGGGCTATGGCTTTTGGCGGCTGTTGTGGTCGCCTCGCTGCTGAACTACGGCGTCTACAATCTGACCTTTGTTCAGTTTCAGGGCCGCTATTTGTTCACCCTGCTGATCCCATTTGGGTTGGCGGTGGTCGGCGGCTGGCACGGATGGTCCTGTCTGCTGGCCGAGCACCTCACTGGTAGGGTTGCCCGCTGGCTGCCATTAGCAGCTGTGGCCTGGATGCCTTTGTTCGCGGTGTGGTCGCTGGTGCGTCACATCATCCCGAACCTCAGCTAGCCACCATGCAGTATGAAGCCGAGGTCCTGCCCGGTCTGAAATCTTTTGCCACTGCTGAGCTGCGGAGCATCCCAAACGTGCAGGTGCACCAAACGAGCGCGGAAGACGCGATCGTGTTCGAGGGGTCGCACCAACCTGAGGTATTCAACCAACTGCGGACAGTTGTGGCTGTCTATCGGGTGCTGCACTTCGCTGTTCCACGGCCCAAGGCATTGTTGGGGCACCAGCACTTCACCGCGCTTACAGCGGAGATCCATCGTATCCGCTCGGCGAATCCCTCGGGGGCCTTCTCCACCTTCCGGATCAGCGCGGCAGGCAGCGACTCAAGCGTGTTCAGACGGCTGCGTGCGGCACTGGCTGAACACCTCCATCTGACCGATTCGCCGGATGAGGCCGATCTTCTACTGCGTGTCCGGCCTGCCCTCCATCGAGATGGGTGGGAGGTCCTTGTGCGGACGACGCCGCGTCCGCTGGCAACACGAGGTTACCGTTTGCGCGATATGCGCGGTGCGCTGAATGCGACTATCGCCGCCGTCATGGTCAGGCAGGCCGGATGGGCCGAACGTGTCTGTAACATCGCCTGCGGAACAGCTACCCTACTGATCGAATGGGCGGCGGTATATCCGGGCACACAGGCCATTGGTGTCGATACCAACAGAGAGGTGCTGCATATGGCAGCCGAAAATGCAGCTGCGGCCAGTGTTCGACCCGCGCTGATCGAAGCGGATGCCAGTGCTCTGCCTTTTGCTGACCGGGCGTTCGAGGTGCTGCTTGCCGATTTGCCTTGGGGACAGGCGGTCGGCACCCAGGCGCAAATAGACGATCTCTACCCGGCTGTGCTCGCTCAAGCCGCCCGGATCGCTAAACTAGGCGCGCGCTTCATGGTGATCACCCACGCTATTGATCTGTTTGAACGCAGCCTGCCGGGCAGCGGCTGGCACCTCCGCCATGAGACGCGCGTGTATCAGGGCGGGCTGCACCCTAGAATCTATCACCTGGAGCGAGAAGCATGAATGAGCTTGACCATCCGTTGATTACCCAGACGATCTTCTTTCCACGTAAGGCCGAGCCAGTGGGCGAACACGATGGCACCATCCCGGTCGGGGATGGCGTTGTGTTGGGCTACCGGGCCTATCCCCACGAACCAGACGCGCCCCTGATCCTGTACTTTCACGGCAACGGCGAGATCGCCGCGGAGCACGACTCCATCGCGTCACTCTATCGCGAGGTTGTTGGTGCTGCGCTGCTTGTTGTGGACTATCGCGGCTATGGATGGAGCACCGGTCAGCCCGCCGCGAACCATATGCTGCCGGACGCAGAAGCTGTCTTCAGGGCGCTGCCTGATCTCAGAGAGAAGCATCAGCTGGGCAATGGCCCTCTTTTTGTGATGGGACGCTCTTTAGGCGGACCCTCAGCGATGCACCTGGCGGGAGCCCATACGGCGGCCCTCACTGGACTCATCTTGGAGAGCACCTTCGCGGATGTACGCGCCTGGCTGCTGCGCAAGGGGTTTCCCGCAGGTGTGGTACCCGGACCCTCACGCGCGCTCGATTTCGCTGCGCAGATGAGCGACATCAACCTGCCCCTGCTCGTTATCCACGGTGAGCAGGATACGCTTATCCCACCGGACGAGGGTCGCCGCCTGTTTAAGGCATCCCCGGCAGAGGTCAAACGGCTGGTGACCATCTCTGCGGCAGGGCACAACACGCTGCTTGCTGTGGGCCTAGAGACCTATTTTGGGGCGGTTGCGGCGTTTGTGTCAGAAGCGAAAGCACACTCAGCGTAGTATACTGGTCTCTATGGAACGAGTAGCACTGATCGCGGGTGGGGGAAGAGGGCATGGGCTGGCCATTGCTCAGACCTTAGCCACTGCCGGGCTGCGGGTGGCGGTCGCTGATCTCAATCCGGACCGGGCTGAAGCTGCCGCTCAGATCATTGTGCAGGCTGGCGGTACAGCGGTCGGCATTCAGGCGGATGTGAGCAACAAATTCCAGGCCGCCGCTATGATCGAGCAAACCCGCGATGCCTACAACCGGCTCGATATTCTGATCAACAATGCGCATGTGAGTCCCGGCGATGCCGCGCTGACGATGGATGAATGGAACTGGCGGCGTACCATAGAAGTCAATCTGACAGGCGCCTTCTTCTGTGCACAGCTCGCTGCCCGCGTCATGGCCGATGAGAGCGGGGGGCATATCGTACTGCTAACCCGGCGCGAGCGCAGTGCCGCCGGAGCGGCCACGCAGGCGGCCATAGAGGCGCTCGCTGCAACCATGGATCGTGACCTGCCAGACGTTCACGTCAATGCCGTGCCTGCCACTGACACCGATGCCCTGTTACAATGCCTGGAGATCTCCCGATGACTCTCACTGTTAAGGTTGATGACCGCATTCGATTGATGTCCGCGCTGCTGGCGATGACCACCTGGCCCATGCAGGAGCAGGACGAAAAGCCGCGGGGCATCCACGCCCACGCACGCGCGACCCGCCAGCATCTGCGTGAGTTTGAAGATCACCCGGCAGTGCTCACCATGCAGGAACTGCTTGAGTCCGGACGTACCCTTGACTCGATCTTCAGCTATGTGACGTGTTTGCAGTGGCCGGGGCTGCGCGCCCGCTCGAAAGACCGTCCGGATTGGGCCCCGGCGGACTGGTCCCAGCAGATGCGTGATTTGATGTTCAGCAGCCGCCTTCAGGACTTTTGGGGTGAGCCCGATGAAGGACCCTGGTATGATGCTGAACAACAGGCACACCATGCGGTGGACGCTGTGGACATGCGCCCGCTGTTGAGCGAGTTCTTCACGCGTGTACCGGATGAGATGATTCTGCACCCGAACATCTCCTTCCCCACCGGGCAGGCTGTCGCGTTCCGTTGGGGTAAACGGCTGTTCGCGGCGGTCCCGCCGCAAATCGCATGGGGGAACAACCCGCCATGGCCGTATGACGAAGACCCGGCTTACACGCAGGGTGAGGCATTTGGGGCCTACGCGCGCACTCTGCTGCGTGCTGAACTGAAGCGCTTCCCCGAGCAAGTCGAAACTGCCAGCCAGGAAACACTGCCCGTCCCCAATGCGTTCAGGGCCAAATTCCCTGAATGGTTTGATCAGTTTGCGGTGCTCTTCATCAGCGGGCTGACAACGATCTATCTGGAAGAAACGCTTGGTCCGGCGGAGTCAAAGGCGTATGTGGTTATGGCGCATAAAGCGCACGGATTTGATGTGCTGCCTGCTGTGGTGGATGTACTGAGCCGCTACCGGCAGCAGCATGCAGAAGGTAAGTTTGGGGCGTTTGGCGAATACCTGACAGCCTTCCAGCGGGCACTGCGCGTCACGCAGCGGCTCAAGAACCTCTAGCCCGTTCGCGACGGCGACGCTCACGCAGACCGGTGACTTCTTCGTCCTCGAGGAAGTCATCATCTTCTTCATCACTGTCTGCCTGCTCAACAAAGCGACGCCAGTATCGTGCCCGCTCACCCATGGCCAATACCAGCGCTGCCGAAGCCGCTGTGCTGACGATCACCGCCGGGAACAGCGGTACCTCAAACAGGTCGGGAACATAATACAGCAACGCCAGCAGCAGGCCGGCCGCTGAGGTAAAGATCAGGCGGCGCAGCTTATTGTCTGTATCGGCGAGCAGTTCGCTTTCCATCAGGCGCTCGACTGTAAGCACACCGGCCATCGTCGCTGCGATGTGCAGCAGCGCCAACGCGGTCGGAATGGTTTCACCCACCAGCGCGGCCCCGGCAACGATCATCATGTAGCTGGCGGAGGCAAACATGGCAGCAGGCAGTTGGGATTCCAGTGCGCCCGTGCTTAACGGTCCCAAAGGGAGCAGTCCTGTTGCTGCCATGCCTGGCGATCCAAGCATCATCCCTGCCCCCAACGGATTCCATCTACGTGGGCGCTGCCGGTCGAACACGAGGTTGACTAACAGATACAAAATGAACAGGCCGCCGACCAGCCCGGCAGTGACCGGTTGTATCAGTACAATGGATATGATCAGCGCGGTAAACACCAGTGGGGCGCCTATCAGCGGGTTCGTGATGATCGACAGAACCCCGAACACAGCGCCGATCCAAGTGAGCTGATAGATATCAACGGGGATGCCCACTATATCAAGACGAGGGATGCCCGCCGCTACAAGCAGCGGCAGAAAGAATGCGACTCCCAGTGCAGCAAAGAATGCGCCCAAACTCTGACGCAGCATGCGCAGCACGGTTCCGGCACGGTTGCCGCTGTTCGGATCAGCCTGTATGGGCAGTTGTGTCAAGGCGAATACGAGAGCCGTGCCTACGAGCAGCAGTCCGACCGCAGCTGGATCAACCGGTTCAGGATTGAACCCCACGTGCACGACCAGCAGGATGAGCAGGGCCAACCCCATACCAGCAGCGCGCAGCAGGGGAGATTCCGTGCGGCGGTTGGAGACTGCAACAACGGCGCTTAAACCCCAACCGGCAGCAATGATCAACGCCAGCGCGCCCGTCTCCGCCAGATATTCTCCGAGCAGGGCCACTGTAAACCCGATGCTGTCGGCAGCACGCAGCGGGTCGACCAACCAGGTTTCCCACACTGCGGGGTCGATCAGCCCAATGTAGGTTGTGTCGAACCCATCGCGGATAAGCACCGTCCGTTCGTACGGTTCAAGACCGGGTGTTTCCGGCTCGACTGCAACGACCAAGCGGGACAGCGGAGGGCCATCCGGCACCGGGAGCAGTCCATTGGCTGCTGGCCATCCCAGGGTAACGGCAAAGAGAGTCGCGAGCAGAACACCAACGGCGCTTGACAAGGCGGCTTGCCTGGCTCGGAACCACCATCCAGCAAACAGAGGCAGTGCAAGCCCCAGAGGTGTGCCAGCCAGCACGGTGCCCAGCAGGATGATGAGTGCCTCGCGGGAGGTCAGTCGCGCGCCGACCACGAGCATCACAGCCGCCCAGATCAACCCGAGCCCGGGTGCCACAGCGAGCAGGGGGACAAGCACAAGGCCAAAGCTGATCAACGCGCCAACGATGGGGGCGTTCAGCAGACCGTAGAGCAGCACACCCGGAAACAGGGACAACAACGCGATCTCCGGGGCAGCATCCGTCGTGAGCCGGTTGAGCAGGACGAAGGTCATCACGCTTAGGCTGATGGCCTGCAGCCAGGTGCCCACAGCCGGATGATCGTGCAGCCACGCGCTGACCGGGTTGAGCGTGACCGATACATCCAATGTCAGGTGTGGGCCGGCCACCGCGGCGGCTGGGGTGGGCTGCGCAGGGGGTGTCGGGTTTGGAATGGTGTCTGGGGGCCCACCGGTTTCGGTCTGCCCTGCGGGTTTGACCGGCGACGATACGGTGTCCTGAATAACCGCTTCCAGATTGAGGGTGTCTGCCCCTTTGGCAAGAGCCGCGGTCGGTGTGCGCTTCTTGCCCGTATCGGGCGGGGGTGTCATACCACGGGCGATGGCATACGCGCGTTCAAGGGCTTCTGCCATCTCTAGCGCGGATTGGTAGCGATCTTCCGGTTCTTTGGCAATAGCTTTAAGCACAACGCTGTCAAGCTGCTTGGGCAGTGACGGATTGATATCGGTTGGCTTGGGTGCCGGGTCGTTGAGATGGCGCAGCATCAGCGACATAGCGTGTTCTGACTCGAAGGGTGGCTGGCCCGTCAGCATCTCGAATAGCATGCAGCCCAGCGAATAAATATCGGCCCGGCCATCAATTGGTTGGCCAAGGCCCTGCTCAGGCGCCATGTAGGTTGGAGTCCCCATGATCGTATTGGTCTGGGTGAGGTTATCCGTGCTGCCCAATACCTTTGCAATGCCGAAGTCCGTGAGGAAGGCGTTGCCCTGTGAGTCGATCAGGACGTTACTGGGTTTGAGATCGCGATGAACGATGCCGCTGCTATGCGCATAATCCATTGCGGTGGCGATCTGTTTGAATACCTGAATCGCACGACCGGTTTCCATGGCACCTTCGGCAATCAGGTCACCCAGATCACCCTCGGGCAGGTAGCGCATCACAATGTAGAACGTGCCGTTCTGTTCGCCATAATCATGGACCGGCAGGATGTGAGCGTGCTCAAGACGAGCAATGACCTGTGCTTCATTGCGGAAACGAGCGACGAAGACCACATCCTCGCTCACCTCGTTCGACATGACTTTGATAGCCACGTCACGGTTCATTGAAGGCTGGTGCGCACGGAAAACAGCTGCCATTCCGCCCTCACCGACCTTCTCAATGATTTCGTACGCACCCAGCCGGGTTCCGATCAACTCATCCATCGTCGTGATCCCTGCTTTGCTCGGTCCAACCATGGCAAGTATACACAAACAGCCCGGTCTTGAATAGTGGACTATTGTTCCGTGATACTAAAGTTATCAAAAGCGACATCCAACCCCCCAAAGGCTGACGACTCACCGATCAGGCCCACGAGTCCGCTTCCCTGTGGGATACCGTTCACCTGGCCAACGGGGGCCCCATTGACCAAAAATGTGATCTGGTCGCCCGTATACTCCACACGCAGCTGGTTCGTTTGGTACCCAGTCAGGATGATCCGAGCCAAGGTCAGCCCACCAATGAGCGATTCTTGTTGGGTGCATTCATCGTCACAGCGTCCCACATCATAGCGTCCGTCGGCTGTGATCAGACAGTAATAGAAGCTGCTCAGGTCACTGCTTGCCAGAAACAGAATGCCGAATGCGCTGGCCTCCGACCCGCCGAGGAATTCCGCCTCAACCTCATAAACGCCCGGCCCAAAAGACCGGGTCTGGTGGGTCCATGCGAGCGTACGCGCTTCGCGGATGCTCATCACGTAGCGCCCGTCAACAATGCGCCCTTCGCTGCGGGTGTTGTCACCGACCAGCCAGCTGCCCGGCGTGTCGAAGGTTGTGTAGTAAGGGCCTTCAGCCGTGACAACGATCACGGTAGGCCGCGGGATGATGACATCCTCCGGCGGCGGTTCTTCTGGGGCGCAGGCTGTCACCATACAGACGAAAAGGCAGGCCATCATCAGATGGCCCGCCTTTTTGAGGAGCATGCTCACTTTTTTAGCGCCTCAGCAACGATGACGGCGATATCGTTGATGGGCATGTCTTCCACACCTTTGGACTGGGCTGCGGAAGTCAGCATGATTGTGCAGAAGGGACAGGCTGTCCCGACGCCGTCGGCGTTGGTGTCAATGGCTTCGGCCAGGCGGATCTCATTCACGGGGATTTCCTGGTGAGTCTCAAACCAGACCTGTGCACCACCTCCGCCGCAGCACAGACCGCGGTCCCGGCTGCGCGGCATCTCAGTGAGGCGCAGGCCGCCCGCACTGAGCACATCACGCGGAGCGTCGTAGATATCGTTGTAGCGGCCCAGATAGCATGAGTCGTGGAAGGTGATGAGCTGGTCGAGTGACTGATCCAGGCTAAGGTGACCGTTGTTGACCAGCGTTGTGATGTATGTGCTGTGGTGGACGACATCATAGCTGCCGCCGAACTGCGGATACTCGTTGGCGAAGGTGTTAAAGCAGTGTGGGCAGTGGGTAACGATGGTCTTGAAGTCATACTGATCGAACACTGCGATATTGGAGTGTGTCGCTTCCTGATAGAGGTATTCGTTGCCCGCGCGGCGTGCCCACTCACAGTTGCAGCGTTCTTCCTCGCCGAGCACAGCATAGTCGATACCTGCCGCCTCAAAGATGCGGATCATAGCGCGGGTGGTCTTCTGGCTTTCCGGATCATAAGCGCCTGCGCACCCAATCCAATAGAGAACGTCAGCCTGTTTCTTGTCTGCCATAAGGGGTACGTCTAGATCCTCGGCCCAATCCATCCGTGAGCCGCGTGGATTGCCCCACGGGTTGCCGGCGCGCTCGGCCTGCTGCATGGCCATGCCGAGCAGATCGGGCATATTGCCTTCCATCAGGACCATATGGCGGCGCATATCGACAATAGAGTCGACATGTTCGATCAGTACGGGGCATTCGTGCACGCAGGCGCGGCAGGTCGTGCAGGCCCACAAGGCCGCATCACTGACGATCTCGTGCGTCAACGGGACGGGACCCGCACCGTTAGCCTCCACCCGGTCAATGCCGGTTCGGATATCTAAAATGACCTGTTTCGGGTTGAGCGGTGTGCCCGCCATAAACGCCGGACAGACAGCCTGGCAGCGTCCGCACTCAGTGCACGCGTCGCCGTCCATGAGCTGATACAGGGTCAGATCGCGGACATTGCCCACGCCGAATGCCTCTATCGTCTCATCCTCCAGATCAAGGGGGGCCAGCGCACCGCGTTCTTTGAACGAGGAGAAGAAGATGTTCAACGGCGAGTAGATGATATGCTTCAGCGGCAGATCGAGCAGGATCGCGTAGATCACCGCCGTGATCGAGAAGTGGGCGATCCACGCTGTCAGATGGGCGGTTTCCAGGAAGGCCTCTGATGGATTGAACAGAAGCAGGGCCCGGCTGACAGTGTAGCCAGCAAAAGACCATACCTGCCAGTCCGGTTGAACGGCTGCCAGCCGGAAAGCCTCAATGGCGAGGCCGCTGAGCAGGTCGATCAGAAGGATCCACAGCATGGCCTGGAAGCCTGCATTGTAGGTCAGTGTGTTGGGCCGGGCGAACCAGCGCCGCCCCAGGGCCAGCATCAGCGCCACAACGCCCACAACCAGGAAGAAATCAAGCACGGACTCGTAGATCAGATAGAAGGTGCCCTCGATGAACTTGTAGTCCTCGAAGAAAAGGCCCGCGATGCGGTATTCCTCCAGTGCGATCAACGAGGTGCCAATGAAGAACATGATGAATGCCACAAACAACGACAGGTGGAAGATCCCGGCATAGCTGTCGCGGGCAATTCTGACCTGGGCCAGCGCAAATTTACCCACGCGGGCGAAGCGCTCCGGGAGGCGGTCGAATTTCAGTTCGTCTTGGCCCTGCGCCCAGATCTTGGTGCGCAGGTAGAACCGGCTGACCAGGATGATCACGCCGACCACATTGGTTACATAGAGCAGGACCTTGGCCCACTCAGGGATGTTCCAGAAAGTTTCGCGAATAGGCATAGGACTCTCATCACAGCAAGGGGGTGTTAACAGTTGTGTCAGTGTAGCATGGTGGGTAGGGCCCGCCAAGTGATATACCTCACCATTTGGCAAGTAGCCTCTTCGTGACCTCCATGCTATGATGGGCCCATGGACTACGATTATCACTTCATGGTGCTCGCACCCGGATTGCAGAGTGCGTGGTTCTTCCAGGCGGCCCGGCAGTATTGGCAGCGGTTCCAACCGATTGTGACCGACGATCTGGATCTGCTGGGCTACACACCACAGGGCTCGACGGTGGCTGTTTCCGTTTTGGCCCGCCCGGATACGGCGGATTTCGTTAAGCGCGAGATCTTACAGGCCCGCGGCGACGCCTTTGTGGATATGATCGTCACCAACGATCTGCCCAGCATGGAAGCCACCCTCAACCGGCGTGCTGAACTCGGCGAACGCTTCGGCTAGGAGATAACTCCCCTGTGAACCTGCGCGACTACGAATGGTTCCGCAATCCACGCGGCCTGGAGGCCACTGGCCCTTACAGCCCGCTTGAACTCTCGCGGTATATCCGGCCCAAGTTGGGCTGGGCCAAACTGCGCGCTGGCGATACAGAATATCTGGATGCGGCGCGCGCTTTGATCGACCAGCAGTGCATGCCTATTGTGCGGGTATTCCGGGAGAATATGTGTGGCTCACCCGTGCCGGAAGCATGGGACGATGAGATATACCGCCCCTATATTCGTCAGGGTGTACGCTGGTTTGAGCTCTACGAGGAGCCCAACCTGCCGCACAGCTGGCCGCAGAACTCAGCAGGGGAGCCCATTGTCGATCTCACCCCGGACAATACGGAGTCGGTGATCGCACCGCTGGTGGATGCCTGGCTGGATTGGGCCGAGCGCATCATTGTGCTGGGAGGCTATCCAGCATTTCCGGCGCTTGCACCCTCCATGCAACCGGAGCATGCAACCCTGCTCTGGCTGGCCGCCATGTTCGATTATCTCGCGGACTTCCATGGCGGGCGCTTCCAGTACATTATTGCCAACGGGCTGTGGTTGGCGGTTCATCCCCAAATCGGAAACCGAGTTTATCAAGAGCCGCCGGGTGGCCCAGCACACTTGCCGCGTTCCACGGATCAACTGGTGGCACAGGAGCCGGGCTGGCACTTCGAATACCCCTACGATCCGCTCCAGCAGACCTATGATCGGGGACGTACTGTTTTTGGGCGCACGGAGCAGACGCCCTACGGCGAACCGTTTGGGTTGATCGGTGTCGCGCAGATGTTCCAGGATATGCTCAGACGCCGCTTTGATGCGGGCCCGGTACCCGTCGTGGGCACAGCAGGCGGGATCACACCGGTGCCAAAACCGGGCGGCGTGCCGATCCAACCCGATGAACGCTACCCGCCGCTTGATGACGAAGGCTATACACAGGCCACACTGGCCCTGGTTGATTGGCTGGTCCGGCGGGGCCCTCCGTGGTTCTGGGGCATTGCCCTTTCCAATGAGCGTGACATGTATGATGTGCGCGGCACCCATCCGGTGATCAGCCGCTGGGTGAAGATCCCGCCGGATGAGAAAACCGTGCCCGATATCAGTACAGGTGGGTACAGTCCGCTGCGGGTGTCAGCGCCCACGCCGGTTGTTGAAAGGGTTCCTGAGACCCAACCGGAACCTGAGCCAGAGGTGCCTGCACTGCCTGATGATGAGCTGTACGCGGCTCTCGATCTGCTAGACGCGGTTGAGCAGGAAGCGCATCTACAGGACTATGTGGAGCTGGAAGACGACTTTCTAGATCTGCTAGGCGAAGGTGAACCGGTCGCGGCGCGCCTAACCCCAGAGGGGGATGTGGCTGAACCCGGTCCCACCGACGATCTGTTGGCGATTATCTCACCGGTGGAGGTTGAAGAGGCCACCGAGAGCGATCTGCCCAAAGTGCCGGATGTCGACGAAGACGAGCTGTTTGCGATTGACGAGGACGATCCGACCACGGATCGCATTCCGATTGGTGATGTGGAACCGGATGAACTCTTCGATCTGGGCGATGAACCTGCGCCCGAGCAGGAGCCTGTTGAGACCACACTGGAATTTGATGCACCCGAAGAACCGCGTACCGAAACGGCCTTTGAATTGGGCACACTCGAAGTCAGCCCGGCACCGACAGATGAAGACGATGCCGAGATGCTCTTCGATATGCCCGCTGCTGAGGCCGCACCTGCTGAAGACACGGGTGAACTGCTGACATTCGAGATTGAGGAAGAGGCACACGGCACACCAGATGAGGCTGACATCGAAGTCATCACCTACGACGAAGATGAGTCGCTGACCCTTTCTGGCGAGGCCGGGTTTGATGTGTTTGATGAAGAGGAAGAAGCCGCCGAGCCCTTTTTCGCTGCCTATTTGGACGAGGACGAACTGTACGACGAAGACGACGAACTCAGTCCTCTGCAGCGCTTCGACATGCTCATTGATGCGGATGGTACGCAGCCTCCCCTGCCCGATGCACCCGCCCCGAATTTCTTCGATATTGTGGAGGAGTTCGTCAGCCCGGAGACTCGCCCCCAGCAGCCACCGGCTGAGATCGCGCGTGAAGAAGTGCCCCCCAACCCGTTTGATACCAGCGAGCCCAACATCTACGACGCACCGTCTGCCCCGGCGCGGCGTATGCGCGAACCGGGCGGCGCGATCTCGCCGACCAACGAACGGCAGGATGTCACTGCGGAGGCCACGCCTTTTGATGAGGTGGGCGGCAGCATTGGATCTCCCCGCCCCGATCACCATCTGCTGCTGATCGATGCCGCAGTGCCGCGCGGATGGTTTTTCGCAGCAGCCCGCCGCTACTGGGATGCCTTCCAGCCGACGTTGATCAGCGACGAAAGGATGCTGTCGACAGTACCAGAAGAGGCGGATATCGGTATCACGGTCATTGCGACACCCGGCAACGCAGACACGTTAGCCGCGCGCCTGCGTGACTATCTGCCACATGCTCACATTGATCTTGTTGTACCCGACACACCAACTGAACTGCGCGCCGAACTTGACCGGCGTGCCGAACTTGACCAGCCATTTGGAGGTACACGGTGAACTTTCGAGACTACCAGTGGTCCCGTAACCCGCGTGGGCTCCACCAGCGCAATATTGGCGTTGATATCAATCGCTATGTCGAGCCGCGAATGGGCTGGGCAAAGTTTCTGGCGGGAGGCGGCGAATTTGTCCGCGTCTGTGGTGACCTGGTTAATCGAGGCATCACGCCGATCTTCCGGATCTTTCGTCCGAATATGGGCGCGATGCGCATGGAACAGGAGCACTATCTCGTTTACCAGGAATATCTCAACGCCGGCGTGCGTTGGTTTGAGCTGTACAACGAGCCCAACTTAGAGGGCGAGTGGCCACAAAGCGGCGGCGGCCCGACGGTTTGGGTTAGCTATGAGAACTATGATGAGTGCATCAAGCCGATGATGGACAACTGGCTGGAGTGGGCTGAAACCATCATCGATATGGGCGGCTACCCGGCCTTCCCCGCACTGACAGAGAGCTCTGACCACCGGCACTCAACCGTGTTCTGGTACCGTGAGTTCCTCAATTACCTTGCTGACGCACACTATCAGCGCGCAATCGATGTGTTTACAAATGGGGCATGGGCAGCGACACACCCCTATCTATATAACCACTTCTACCAGGAGCCACCCGGCGGACCTTCGAACCAGGCCAGCCCCTACCAGCAGCAAAATGCTAATGAACCGGGCTGGCACTTTGAGTATCCGTATGATCCCCTGCAGCAGCGCTTTGATCCGGGCCGTACGCCATTTGGGCAGACAGCCCTGACCCCCAATGGAGACACCAACGGCCTGATCGCTGCGGGCGATGTATTCAACCGGCTGGTACGGGAATACTTCGGTGTGGGGCCGCTGCCTGTTGTGGCCACAGAGGGCGGGCCGACCGTGCCTGATCCCAGTCGTGATGATGAGGTGTTCCAACAAGATACACGCTACCCGCCCTATACTAAGCAGAACTTCGACGAGATCATCATGGCGATGTGGAAGTGGATCGTCGAGAAGGCGCCAAGCTGGTTCTGGGGGATGACTCTCTGGGACGAGCCCGCGTATTACGATGCTTTCGGGCGAGTGCCGGTTATTGATCGCATGGCGGCTGAGGCCCCGCTTCTGGTGAATGTGCCAAGCATTGATACCCGCAGCGGCTCAACGTTCGAGCCGCGCTATCCGGTACCTCCGAACTTCAAGCGTGGTGTGGGAGGACCACCCCCTCCAGAAGACGAAGAGGAGGAGACACCCGAGCCGCCTGGCGAGCCGACCGATCCGCCGCCGCCAACCGAACCACCCGCTACGCCCACTCCGTTCGTGGGGCCGGGTCGAGTAACGGGCGAGCCGGACTATCATTGGCTGCTGCTGGCCCCTGGCCTACAGGCGGATTGGTTCTTCCATGCCGCTCGCCGCTACTGGCAGATCTTCCGCCCGACGGTGATCACCAAATGGGAGCTGCAGCCGGAAATCCCCAACCAGCGCACGCTGGCGATCACGGTGCTGGCCCGGCGTGACACCATCGACTATATGGATGCTGAACTGCGCGACAAATGGCCCAACGTCTTCTACGATGCAGTTGTATTCAACACACTGGCGGATATGCAGGAAGAACTGGACCGGCGTGCAAGGGATCGTAGACGCTTCGGGTAGACACGTTCCGGACAACGTGCTACTTTTGTAAAGCTGGCCTGCTGGGCCAGCTTTCTGCTGCTCGGAGTTTAAGGAGTCGATCTGTGGGCAAAAAGCCCATGCTCTTTCTGATGGTCATCGTGCTGCTGGTGGCTGCCGGTCTGCGGATGCATCGGCTCGCACTGGATTCGGTCTGGTGGGATGAGGGTGTCTCCGTATGGATGGCCCGCATGCCCATCGGTGATATGCTGCTGCAAACCGCCAACGACACACATCCACCTCTTTCCTACATGCTGCTGCACGGCTGGCGGCTGCTGGTCGGGGAAGAGGAGTTCGCCCTGCGGATGCAGTCCGTCTTGTTCGGTGTGCTGACCGTGGCGGTAACCTATCAAATTGGCAGGGTGGTCGGTGACCGGCGGGTCGGCACAGCCGCGGCAGCGCTCACAGCATTAGCCGCACTGACCGTGTGGTGGTCACAAGAGATCCGGATGTACGCACTCTCAACCCTGCTGGCGGTTGTGGCGCTCTGGGCTGCCTTACAGCTGTTTGTGCGCAGCAAACACCCGCTGCGCTGGTCGATTGGGCTTGGGGTCAGCATCGGGTTGGGACTGCTCACATTCTACTTGTTCGCTTCGGTGGTCCTCGCCCTGAACCTGGCGTTTGCCATCGCGTTTGTCATGGCATTGGTCAAGCAGAGGCAGCCCTGGGAACTGCTCAAATGGTGGGCGGCAGCGCAGGCCATCGGATTGGTTTTCTTCGTGCCCTGGCTCGGATTTGCCTTGCAGTATGCGCCAACGTGGAGCGCCGTGGCCGAACCCGTTGCTTTTGGTCAGGTGGTGCTGCTGTATCTGAGCACGATCTTCACAGCCAACGCCATGAACATCGAACAGTATCTGCCCTTGCTGATCATTGGGCTGTTGGCCCTGCTTACCGCGGTCGCCGTGACCGGCATGGGAGCTAAGGCTGACCGGCGGGTGATTTGGGCTGCCCTGCTGGTCTGTCTGATTCTGCCGCCAGCGCTGGTCTATATGCTTGCACTGCCGCGAGCGCAGTTCTATCGTCCAACACCATCACCGCGTTATTTCCTGCTGCTGGCTGTGCCTGTCTATGTGCTCATAGCCTGGGGTGCCGTGCGGTTAGGGCGTTATGCCGGTGCGGTGCTGCTGACCGCAGTGATCGCCCTTTCCGCCTGGAGCCTGAACCGCTATTACAGCGGCCTGCGTCTGAACGATGATTATCTTTCCATGGTTGATGTGCTTGAAGCACAGGTCCAACCGGGCGATGCCGTGGTGCTCAACAACGACACAGACTGGCCGATCTTCACCTATCACTATCCGTATCCCTATGATCGGCACATCACCAAGACGCAGGTTGTCCGCGATGAGAAATATGCCGCCGGGCTGCTGAATGACTATCGTAACAGCCACACCGGATTGTGGTTGGTGCAGACCCCTTATGCGGCTGTCACGGATCCCAATGACAACCTTGTGAAGTACATTACAGCACGCTCGTGGCTGCAAGCGCGATACACGTTCCCTGAGGGCGAGCTGCTCTTCTTCGCACTGGGTCCTGACCGGGCCAACATAGGTGTGTTCGAGCAGGCACAAGCCTGGCCGGGCGGTTTCCACACACAGACAGCATCGATTGCACCGGGTGTTGAGTTGGCAGGATACACTCGTCCCGTGCCGGAAACTCCGGCGGGCAGCCAGATCGTGATCGGGTTGGGATGGCAGGCTGAAGGCGTGCAAGGGGAATGGCCCGCTGCGATCAAGCTGATCGGTGCTGACGGATCGGAGATCGTCTCCACACCCATTGTGATTACCGCAGCAGGCAGCGGTAGGGAACAGCGTTTCCGGGCGGTGGAGGTGTTTGTGCCGGTCAATGCACCTGGTGGAAACGCGCAGATCGTGTTCGCTGCCGGAGAAAGCTGGCAGCCGCTGGACACCATCCGGATCCTGCCGCGTGGTAGCGCTGTGCAGTCGGCGGTGATACCCCAAACCGCCGATCGGGTGGGTGTGCGCTTCGGCGATCTGCTGGGCCTCACCGCCGCCAACCTGCCCGATCAAACGGTGTGGCGGCCCGGCGAGCGGATTCCGCTGACGCTGTACTGGCAGGCTGAACAGCCTATTGCGGAGCGCTATAAGGTGTTTGTCCACGTGGTGGGGGAGGCTTACAATCCGGATACGGACAATACCATTTGGGGTCAGCAGGATCAGGAGCCGCGTGGCGGGACGGCCCCGACCACAGCCTGGTTCCCCGGTGCAGTGGTCGAAGACGGCTATCTGGTACCTATCCGGGAGGATGCGCCGCCCGGCATGTATGAGATCCGGGTGGGCTTGTATGATCCGCTTTCCGGGCTGCGGCTGCCAACCCCAAACAGCGACTCAATACGGTTATTGACTATCACCATAGCGGAGGACTGATATGCTGGCCGACGAACTAAAAGCTGTGTTTACGGAAAAGGGCCTGACGCTGGCCACCGCGGAAAGCTGTACAGGTGGTTTGCTGGGGGCTGCGATCACATCCGTGCCGGGCAGTTCAGCCTATTACATGGGCGGTGTGATCAGCTATGCCAATTCGGCAAAGATCGATCTGCTGGGTGTTGACCCTGATGTCTTGGAGCAGGCGGGGGCCGTCAGTATTCAGACCGCTGAAGAGATGGCGCGCGGTGCCCGGGAGCGTTTTAAGGTGGATGGTGCACTGAGTATAACAGGCATCGCCGGGCCGGGCGGCGGTACAGAGGAGAAACCGGTCGGCCTGACTTTCATGGCATTGGCGGAAGAGGGGCGGATAACGATACAACGCTTGATGGGCCACGGCAGCCGGGAAGAAAATCGCAATGACGCTGTTGAGATTGCGCTGAAATGGCTGATCGAGTGGGCGCAGACATATTAACAAAAGGCAGACCCCCCGCAGTGCGAGGGGTTTTGCCTTAAAGGTTGCTGGGCCTGAGTGCCCTTTGATTGAAAATCCACTGGTAGCTATAAGCTATAGTGTGGGTCTATATGTGTTTGCGCTCTCGGCTCCTATCAAGCAACCTCTGTTGTCTTTATTGACTGAAGTATACACCCATGCCACCAGGCTCTCCAGTGACCTTTGTCATAATTGAGGGGTGACGTTGGTCGCGAACGGCCCTCAGAGCGCCTTTAGAGCATACTCGACGCTGTTTTTGGGGCTCACCTTGACGTGTGCATCCGCGATCTTGCCCTGCTCATCGATGATGAAGTGGCTGCGGATGACCCCCATGAACGTGTTGCCGAACATCTTTTTCTCACCCCACACGCCATACGCCTCAGAAATGCTGTGGTCTTCATCCACAAGCAGCGTAAAGGGAAGGTCGTGCTTGGTCTTGAACTTGGCGTGGCTGGCCTGCCCGTCCGGGCTGACACCAAGTACAACTGCGTTCTTCTCTTCGATCACCTCATAGTTGTCGCGGAAGCCGCAGGCCTGAGTGGTACAGCCGGGGGTATCATCCTTGGGGTAGAAATAGAGGATCACGCGTTGGCCACGGTAGTCGCTCAGCCTGACGGTTTCACCGGTATCGGTTGTGGCTTCAAAGTCGGGTGCTGTATCCCCGACGGAAAGCTCTGCCATGTTGCTTTTTCCTTGTTTGATCGCACCAGAAACATAATCGGAAGATAGCGGCGGGCATCAACAGGATCAAACAGGTACACTTACTACATGCTAGAACAAACATTCTTCCAACGTGATACTGTTGAGGTTGCGCAAGACTTGCTGGGGTGTCTGCTGGTCAGCGAGGTGGGCGGCAAACGCACTGTTGGCCGCATCGTGGAAACGGAAGCCTATCGCGGTGAGGAGGACAAAGCCTGCCATGCTCACGTCGGGCGCACCGCACGCACCGAGGGGCTCTATGCACCAGCCGGCACCAGCTACGTCTATTTGTGTTATGGGGTCCACTGGCTGCTGAATGTTTGCGCGCGCTCCGCTGATCTCCAAGAATATCCGGCTGCGGTGCTGATCCGTGCCGTGGAGCCGGTAGCGGGGTTAGAACACATGGCGGCCCGCCGTACAGGGCGCAAACAGCGTGAGTGGACTAACGGCCCGGGCAAACTGACAACGGCTATGGGCATCGATGGCACTCACCATGGCATCGATGTCACGCTGCCCGGGAGCCCGGTTTATCTAGAGGCGAGCAGCCCGGTGCCACCGGCGCAGATTGCCACCGGCCCGCGGATCGGCATCAATCCGCCCGAGCCTTGGAAGTCCATCCCATGGCGCTTCTGGGTGGACGGCAGCCGCTATGTTTCCCGTTAACACGAAAGGACTCACATCATGGGCCTGCTAGACGGCAAGAATGCCCTCATCTTCGGTTTGGCCAACAAGCATTCGATTGCCTGGGGTATCACACAGGTGTTTCACGAACAGGGGGCACGGATTGGCGTGAGCTACGCCATCCCAGAGCTGGAAAAGCGTGTTGTTCCCCTGGCAGAAGAAGTGAACGCTGACCTGATTGAAATGGCCGATGTCACCGATGATGACGCCATCGATCATGTCTTCGAAAGAGCCGAGGAGGTTTTCGGCACAATCGATATACTGGTGCACTCGGTGGCATTTGCCGGTCGTGATGAGCTGAGCGGCCGCTATGTGGATACAAGTCGGGATGGGTTCAACCGTTCCTTGGAGATCAGTGTGTATTCATTGGTAGCGCTCGCCCGCCGTGCCGAAAAACTGATGCCGGAAGGCGGGGCAATCCTGACGATGACGTACTACGGCAGTGTTGCGGTCATGCCGCACTACAATGTAATGGGTGTGGCCAAAGCTGCGCTGGAGTCGTCGGTGCGGTATCTGGCATACGATCTGGGTGAGAAGAATATCCGCGTGAATGCTGTGTCGGCCGGGCCGATCAAGACGTTGTCTGCGAGCGGTGTGAGCGGCTTCCGCAAGCTGCTCAACAAACATGGGGAAGTCGCCCCGTTGGGTAAGCTCGTCAGTCAGGAAGATGTCGGGCGGGCGGCCGCGTGGCTGTGTTCTGATTGGGCAGGCAGTGTAACCGGTGAGATTCTCTATGTGGACGCCGGATACAATATCCTCGGTATGACAGTGCCACGCGAGGAACTCAGTTAAGTCCGTATTGGAAGAGGTAGGCGATGGAAGCACGGACGTATCGCACACTGGAACTGGATAAAGTCATCGCCCGGTTGGCCGAGTATGCCGAGTTTTCGGCCAGCCGGGATATGCTGGTTGCGTTGGAACCAACCGCCGATCTGGATGAGGCAGTCTACCGGCAGAACGAAACGGCGGAAGCCCGTCGCCTGCTTGATGAGCAGGGCCGGGTAACCATCGGGGGGGCACGCGATGTACGTGAGGCAGCAGCATCCGCCAGCCGTGACCGGACGCTGACCGCCATGCAGCTGGTTGAGGTCCGGGCCACACTGGAGGCGGGCATCCGGCTGCGCCGCCTTATCGAGCGCAGCGAAACGCCTTACACACTGCTGGAAGCGTTGGCCGTCTATCTCTACGAAGGCCATGCATTGATCAGTGCGATTGGCAAAGCAGTTGATGCCAACGGCGAGGTGCTCGACTCGGCCAGCGCCAAACTCGCCAACATCCGCCGGGACCTGCGTCAAACCCAGGATGACCTGCGCAGCCGCCTCAACCGGATCATCAACAGCCGCTCAAAGTACCTGCAGGAAGCGATCATCACAACGCGAGGTGGGCGGTATGTGATCCCGGTTAAGGCAGAGGCACGCGGTCGAGTGGATGGGATCATCCATGATCAGTCAGCTTCCGGGGCAACGCTCTACATCGAACCGCAAGAAACGGTGCCCATTAACAACCGCATCCGCGAGCTGGAACTTGCCGAACGCGATGAGATCCTGCGTATTCTGCAGGAGCTTTCCGCGTTGGTTGGCCGGGACGCTGAGGCCATCATTGAGACGGTGGAGGCACTCGCTGCGCTGGATGCGGCTTTTGCCCGCGCCAAATATGCCAACCGGCTTGACGCCGCCCAGCCGACATTGACCGGCTTTGACGAAGGGCAGGCGGTACTTCAGCTGATTGACGCCCGGCACCCGCTCATTGATCCAGAGCAGGTTGTGGCGATTGACCTTATCATGGATGGGCTCAGCCAGCTCATCATTACCGGCCCGAACACCGGTGGCAAGACCGTCTCGCTGAAGACAGCGGGGCTGCTCGTGCTGATGGCCCAATGTGGGCTGCACATCCCGGCCTCCGAAGAGTCTGTGCTGACGGTGTTTGAGCAGGTGCACGCGGATATCGGTGACGAGCAGAGCATTGAGCAGTCTCTATCGACGTTTTCCGGGCATATGACCAACATCATCCGGATTTTGGCCTATGCCGACGAACGCTCGCTGGTCATCTTCGACGAGCTGGGATCGGGCACCGACCCGGCGGAGGGCGCAGCCATCGCCCGGGCGATCCTCGACGATCTGCGCGCGCGGCGTATCACCACGCTGACGGCCACGCACTACCCAGAGCTCAAGCTGTATGCGCATGGCACGCCGGGCGTTCGCAATGCGAGCGTTGAGTTCGATGTGGAAACTCTCTCCCCCACGTACCGGCTGATCATCGGGCTGCCTGGCCGGTCCAACGCATTGGCGATTGCTTCCCGGTTGGGGCTGCCCGAGCCCATCATCGAAACGGCACGCGGTTACATCGGGGAGAGCGATCTGGCGGCTGACGACCTGCTCGACGAGATCTATCAGACGCGGGCCGAAATACGCGAGACGCGCGAGGAACTCGCTGAACAGCAGGCCGATGTGACAGAACTCCAGCGGAAGCTCAAAGCGCGGCTGGCGCGTATTGAAG
>JAADYX010000410.1 GCA_010092885.1 Chloroflexota bacterium
CTGCTGGGGCGGATCTCCGGCAGCATGGCCCGCGGGATGCACATGATCTCCAGGATTTCGTCGTCACAGTCCAGCGTTTCCAGGTTCATCAGCATGGTGAGGCTGGCTTTTGTCACATAGGTGATGTGATTTCCGGTCAGGTTCCAGATCAGCCATGTATCGATGTTGCCGAAGATCGCATCGCCGTTCTCGGCCTTCTCCCGGACGCCGTCGACGTTGTCGAGGATCCAGCGGATCTTCGGGCCGGAGAAGTAGGTGGCCAGCGGCAGACCCACCTTCGGGCGGAAGCGGTCCTGGCCTTCGTCCCCGCCGAACTCGTCAACGAGCTTGTCGGTGCGGGTGTCCTGCCAGACGATGGCATTGTAGAGCGGCTCGCCGGTGTTCTTGTCCCACACGACGGTGGTCTCGCGCTGGTTGGTGATGCCGATAGCGGCAATGTCGCTGGCTTCAATACGGGCACGTTCGAGTGCGACTTCCATCACTTCGGTGGTGCGCCGCCAGATCTCCTTGGCATCGTGCTCGACCCACCCGGCTTGCGGGAAGATCTGCTCGTGCTCAAGCTGGTGTTTGCCGACCTCATGCCCGCTGTGATCGAAGATCATGAAGCGTGTGCTGGTTGTGCCCTGGTCGATTGCGGCTGCATATTTAGCCATTGTGAATGATTCTCCTTATGCAAGGGGAGAGCGCCGGGCAGCGACCTCCCCGGTGGATATTGGTGATGAGGATGGTTCCCGGTGGCCGGTAACCTGTGCGGCCAGGCGTTACGGTGCGAATGTCTCGCGGGCCGCCTTGAACATCAGGTAGGTCGAGGTTGCGCCCGGGTCTTGATGCCCGGCGCTGCGCTCACCGAGATAGCTCGCGCGGCCCTTCTTAGCGACCAACGGGATGGTGTCTTTCATGCCCTGTTCGGCCGCATCGACTGCCTTTTGCAGAGCGTCTCCCAGCGAGTCGCCAGCCTCAACGGCCTCGCGCAGCGCGTCAACGGCGGGCGTCATGGCGTCGACCATGGTCTTGTCGCCCATCTCAGCCTTGCCGCGATGCAGGACACCTTCCAGCCCCGCCGCGAAAAGCGCAACAACTTCCTCATCAGTGAGTTCGTCTTTGCCTTCCACGGCCCCACCAGCCCGCATGTAGAACGTCCCATAGAGCGGGCCGCTGGCACCGCCAACCGTCGAGACGAGCGTCATGCCGATGTTTTTGAGGATCTTGCCGATGTCCTTCTCTTCCGTGGTGGACAGCTTTTCAAGGGCCTTGTTGAAGCCGCGCGCCATATTCCCGCCGTGGTCAGCATCACCGATGGCTGAGTCAAGCTTGGTCAGATGCTGCTTGTTCTCGTTGTAGGTATCGGTGAGCGCGTTGAGCCAGGCGAGCACTTCTTGTTTGGTGACCATTGCCTCTCCTACCAGGTGGGGCAGGGGGCTGGACCCCCTGCGGTGTGGTGTTCCGCTTTAGTGGACCATAAACAGCACATTTGCTGCCAGTGGCCAACCATAAAATCTGTTTAGATGCCTTTACGCATCGCGATGGTGTGGACGGGTGCGTCCCACAGTTCGGTGAGTTCGTCGTCGAGCTTCAGCAGGGTGATGGATGCGCCCTGCATCTCCAGCGATGTGATGTACGCCCCGATCAGGTTGCGGGTGATGCTGATGCCCTTTTCTTCGAGCAGCTGGGCCAAACGCCGGTAGATGATATACAGCTCGATATCCGGAGTGCCGCCCATGCTGTTGACGAAGGCCAGCACCTCGTCGCCCTCGCTGAGTTCGAGGTCTTCGAGGATCGGGTCGAGCAGCATTTCGGTGATCTCGTCGGCGGGCTTGAGTTCCATGCGCTTGCGGCCCGGCTCACCATGGATGCCGATGCCGATTTCCATCTCGTTCTCGCCGAGCTCAAAGGTCGGCTCACCGGCGCTCGGCACGGTGCAGGAGGTCAGCGCCATGCCCATGCTGGCCGCGTTGTCATTGACCTTGCGGCAGATCTCGGCGACCTTGGCCAGGTCATCGCCGCGCTCAGCAGCCGCCCCGCAGATCTTCTCCGCGAGCACGGTCGCGCCAACGCCGCGCCGCCCGGCGGTGTAGAGGCTGTCTTCTACGGCCACGTCGTCATCGATGACGACCGCCTCAACCTCGATGCCTTCGCCATCGGCCAGTTCAGCGGCCATCTCGAAGTTCATCACGTCGCCGGTGTAGTTCTTCACGATATGGAGAACCCCCTTACCACCGTTGACGGCCTTGGTGGCCTCAAACATTTGGTCGGGGGTTGGGCTGGTGAACACCTCGCCAGGGCAGGCTGCGTCGAGCATGCCCATGCCGACGAAACCGCCGTGCATCGGCTCGTGGCCGCTGCCACCGCCGGAGACAATGCCGACTTTGCCCTCAACGGGTGCGTCGGCGCGGACGACGTAGAACGGCTCCAGCACGACCTTCACCAGGTCACTATGGGCCAGCGCAACACCTTCCAGCTCCTCGCGTACGACGTTGTCGGGGTCATTGATTAGCTTTTTCATCGTTTCTCCCTAGAATATGGCTGTTCAGTTTTGCAATTGCTGAGCAAAGGGGTGGGCGAATGGTGACGCATATCGCCCGCCCCGTTCCGATTCCGGTGACAGACCAAAACAGGAGGTGCGGTCGTGTCGTGGGTCTGCCTCCGGGCACATCGATGCCGGTTAGAAGCGGCCGAGCGCGATATAGACCAGCGCGGCGAGCGCACCGCCAGCGAAGTCACCGACGATCGGGATCCAGCCGTAGCCCCAGTCTGAGTCACCCTTGCCGGGGATGGGGGCGATCTGGTGGAAGATGCGCGGTGACAGGTCACGGGCCGGGTTGATCGCGTAGCCAGTCGGGCCACCGAGTGACAAACCGATGCCGAACACCAGCAGCGCTACGGGCAGCGCGCCCAACGCACCGAAGTCGCCACCGTCCATAAACGGGCCGTCGATGGCCAGCACGCCGAAGACCAGCGCGAACGTGCCCAGCGCCTCAGAGATGAGGTTGCCGACTGTGTTGCGGATGGCCGGGCCTGTAGCAAAAACAGCCAGCTTGAGGCCGGGGTCTTCCGTTACTGCCCAGTGCGGCAGGTACTGCAGGTAGACCAGCACAGCACCGATGAACGCACCGATGAACTGGCCGCCCATATAGGGCAGTACCTGTGCGGCTTCGATGCCGCCGGTGATCAGCAGGCCGAGGGTCACTGCCGGGTTGATATGAGCACCGCTGTGCGCCGCGACCGCAAACACGCCCACGAACACAGCGATACCCCAGCCTGTCGTGATGACGATCCAGCCGGAGTTTTCACCTTTTGATTCTTTCAGAAGTACGTTAGCAACCACGCCATCGCCCAGCCACAGCAGCAGTGCTGTGCCGACGATTTCGGCTACAAATATAGACATAGCGGGGTTCTCCTTTTGCGAGACTTTTTGGGGGATTCTCCTCAATAAGATCGAGGATGCGTAACGCCTGGGCACCTCCTGTGTAGAATTTGCCTGATAACTACCGTCCTGCGGTAGATCTCAGCGTGGGTTGACCGGTCGGAGGGACCGGTGTGGTGTGGTGTAATTGTTAGCTACCAGTAAACACATGCAAAAGAAGCATAAATAAGTGAAGGGGTGTGCCGGGAATTTGGTTCATATTGTGCACACATGTCTATTATAGGCTACGCGATTCGCCAAGTCAAGACATTGGTTGTGTGCGTTTTGTCACAGATTGGGGTGACAAAGATCAGAACGGCCACAGCAGCGGCAGCACAATCATCGTGACGACCAGCATCACGCCGATCATAGGGATGCCAACTTTCAGGTAATCGCCGAAGCTGTAGTCGCCCGCGCCCATCACCAGCGTATTGACGGGTGAAGCCACCGGTGAGGCGAACGCCATCGACGCGGCCACGGCGACGGCCATCATGTAGGCATGCGGCGTGATGCCCAGCTGCTGCGCGGTGGCCAGCGCAATCGGCGCGACGAGCACCGCGGTCGCCGTGTTGCTGAGCACCTGTGTGAAGGCCGAGGTTAGCAGGAACAGCCCCGCCAGGATCACCAGCGGGCCGAAGCCCCCCAGCGTGGTGGTGAAGCCCATCGCAGCCACCTCAACCAGGCCGACCTTTTCCAAGGCGGTGGCCATGGGCAGCATGCCGGCGATCAATACAAGGCTTTTCCAGTCGACGGCGCGGTAGGCCTCATCGATGGTCAGGCAGCCGGTCAGGATCATCAGCAGGCCAGCGGTCATGCTGGCTGCGGCCACACTCACCATGCCGCTGATCATCGCGACCAGCATCAGGGCGAGCACGATCAGCGCGATGGGGGCCTTGCGCCGGTTGAACTGCTGGAAGCGCTCCGTCTCGCCCATCACGACGAAATCGCGGCGCTGCTGCTTGAGCGCGAAGATATCACGCCATTCGCCCTGAACCAGCAGGATATCGCCGAAGCGCAGCGGCGTATCTTTGATGTTCTCCAGCGAGCCGGTGCCGGGCCGGGTGATGTTGAGCACCGTCAGCCGGTAGGTCTTGCCGAAGCGCGTGTCGACCAGGGTGCGCCCGATCAGCTGGGAGCGCGGGGGCAGCACCACCTCCGTGACGCCCACCTCCTCGCTGACGAGCGCATCGTAGTCGGCAGAGGTGGCCTGCTGGATGGCGAGCCGCAGCTGGGCCGCCGCCCGGCCCACAACATTGCCCTCGCCGCGAACCAGCAGCACATCGTCGCGCTGGAGCTCCAACTCCGGATCGGGGTGCAGGGTGAGGTCGCGGCTGGTTGCCGCTGAGATCCGCTGTTCGCCGATGCGGATCGCCGCCTCCTGCCGTTCTTCGCGCAGCACGGAGATCACGCTCACATCGAAGTCACTGCCCAGCCGGGTCGCGTCGATGGTCTGCCCGATCAGCGGTGAGGTGCTGCGCACCCGCAGCCGGAAGAGATTGTCCGGCAGGTGGTAGCGGTCGATCAGCTCTTTGGGCGTCTCGAAGGCCTGCCCTTCGGCCTCCGGCTGGCGATCGGGCAGCAGGTGCCGCCCGACGAGCGTCATGAACAGCACACCCGCCGCGACCAGCACCACGCCCATCGGCGTGAAGCTGAAGAAGCCGAACGGCTCAACCCCGGCCTCGCGCAGCAGATCCGTGACGATCAGGTTGGGCGGTGTGCCGATCAGCGTGGAGGCACCGCCCAACAGCGATCCGAACGCCAACGGGATCATCAGCTTGGCGGGGCTCAACTTGGCACTGGCGGAAACCGCAACGATGGCGGGCAGCATCACCGCGACCACACCCGTATCACTGATGAAGCCAGACAGCAGCGCCACCGCCACCATGATCATGATCGTCAGCCGGGTGGGATCGGTGCCCGCCACCCGCAGGATGCGCTGGCCGATGGCTGCCGCCAACCCGGTCTGGAAGATCGCACCCCCCACCACAAACAGCGCCGCGATGGTCAGCACCACGGCGTTGGAGAACCCGGCTATGGCCTCATCGGTGGTCAGGATGCCCGTCAGGATCAGGGCCACTACCACCAGCAGCGCCACCACATCGACGCGCAGCAGTTCGGTTACAAACAAGACGATCGCGGCCAGCAGAATGGCCAGTGTGATCCACATGTCGGCTGTCAACGGACGCACCCCCTACGCGCCAGAATAATCACCCTACAATACCGCCCTTTGCGGGATTCTTCACACAAGCGCTGCACACACAAAACCCCCGCACTCACCCGATGAGGCGGGGGCTAAAGCCAGCGCAGGCCTACTTAGTCGGCACGGCCTCGCTGGTCGTGCTGACCTGGCCCTCTTCATTGAAGACCGGGTCATAGATGAAGGTGTAGAACGCGCCACCGATCAGCCCGCCGATGATGGTGGCGGTGGTCGGTATCCAGAATCCGCCGCGCGGCCCGGGGAACGCGATGGGGCCCCAGCCAGCCAGCGCCGTGAAGAAGCGCGGGCCCAGGTCACGGGCGGGGTTCAGGGCGGCCATGCTTACCGGGGCGGCATAGGCGACCAGGGCCGCGACCAACAGGCCGATCAGCACGGGGCCGAGGTTGGCGGCTGGCCGCTGGTCATTGCGTGACTCGATCAGGAAGAAAATCCCGAAGACGAGCACGCCGGTGATGATCACCTCATTGGCGAACCAGCGCCACAGCGGCACCTGGTTCAGCGCGGCCTCACTCGTGCCGATGATGGCCGGGTTGGGCGCATAGGTCGTGTAGACCATCGCGCTCAGCTGGCTGCCAGCGCCACCGCGGGTCAGACCTTCGGCGGCCTCAAAGGCACCCAACACACCGGCAAATGCCAGGTGAATGGCTGCCGTGGCGAGGAACGCGCCCAGAAGCTGCGCGCCGATGTAGGGCAGTACCTTGCCCCATTCGAAGTCATCATTGAAGGCGGCCTGCGCAATCGTGACGGCGGGGTTCAGGTGCCCACCGGAAACGCTGCCGGATGCGTAAACACCCAGCGCGACGCCGAGGCCCCACATCAGGGCCACGCCCCACAGATCGTAAGCGCCTGTCCACACGGAAACGGCAATCGCGCCGTTGCCGAACAGAATCAAGATAAAGGTGCCGACCGCTTCAGCCATAAATTGGGCGGAAATCGTGTTGCGATGCATAGTTCTCCTCCCTCACGGGTGTGAGGTCACAACCGGGGTGATTGTGGTTGATTATGTGTGCGTTAGACCACCGGGCAAGAAACCCGATGTTTTAGTGGAAAGGGTCTCTAACTACTCTAATGGTAGCATACTGTGCACCGCGGGCTCGACCGGGAGAGCGGATTTTTAGTTTTTATTGAGACGGCGGGGCGGAGCGATCCACCCCGCCATAAACTGTCGTCAGGCGCGCACGGGCAGCTCAATCGGGTTGAGCCCCGCCTCGATGCGGGCCCGGTGCGGCTCCAGGAAGGGCGGCAGCGCCAGCGACTCGCCGAGATGGGCGGCGTCTTCGTCCGTGGCGAAGCCGGGCCCGTCCGTCGCGATCTCGTAGAGGATGCCGCCCGGCTCACGGAAGTACACCGAGCGGAAGTAGAACCGGTCAATGGGGTCGGTGGCCTGCAGGCCCGCGCCGCGCAGACGGTTCATCCAGTCGATCTGCTCCTCCCCGTTCGGGGTGCGGAAGGCGACATGGTGCACTCCGCCGTGGCCCAACCGGCCCGCGGGGCGGCCCTCCTGTTCGATGACGTGCACGCGCGTGCCCGCACCGCCCTCAGCCGTCTCGTAGACGTGCACCTGCTCCTCCGGGTTGAGCGGTGCCGGGAAGACACCCACCTTGCGCAAGCCCATCACCTCCGTCAGGACGTGTGCCGTCGGGTCAAGCTGGTGAACGGCGAGGTTCACCGAATCCAGCCCACGGATGGCGTGTTGGGCCGGAACCGGACTCGCGGCCCACGGCGTGCCGCCCTCCTTGCCACCGTCATCGACGAGGGCCAACGCCTGCCCCTCCGGGTCGGTGAAGACGATCTGCTTGCGCTCGGCGAACTCGGTGATGCCGCCGTGGTTCACCTGGTGATCGCTGAGCCAGTCCGCCCACCACGCCAGCGAGTCCACGGAGGGAACGCGCAGGCTGGTCCGGACCACACTGCGCGGACCCGGGACGTTGGGCGGCATGTGCGCCCACTCGAAGAAGGTGATCTCCGTGCCCGCGCTGCCGGTCTCATCGCCATAGAACAGGTGATACGCCGACACATCGTCCTGATTGACGGTCCGTTTGACCAACCGCAGGCCGAGCACCTGCATGTAGAAATCGACGTTGGCCTGGGCACTGCCGGTCACCGCCGTCACGTGATGAAGCCCTTTGAGTTCCATGATCGTTCCTCTCGCTAAATACTTCGATGTTAAACGAATTGTAGGGCGCTGCTCGACCGCCTGCAACCCGCCCACACGGGATTGACGGTTTTCTTACGGAGTACACCCCAAAAATGGGGGGGCGCAAATCGTTTCATCCGGTGCAATAACGTTCGCGCCGGATCGGGATCCTGCTATAATAGCAGTAAGACAAAAACCAAGCAGAGAGCGCGACGCCTGTGTCAAAAAAGACGACCCTGAACGTCATTCTACTCGCCCTCTATGCCCTGTTCGCTGGTGGTATCTTCATCGCAGCGATCGCCGTCCCCGCCCTTCGCCCGATTGCCTACGCCCCTTTGCGTGAACTCCTCCTGCCTGAGCCCCAGCCTGTCGTGGTGGATATGGTCATCTCCACGGAGAAGCGGGCCTGGCTGGACGAGATGATCGAGGCCTTCAACCGCGAGGATATCCGTGTCGACGGTCGGCCCATCGAGGTCGAGGCGATCTATATGGGCTCACGGGAGATGTACCTCGACGTGCTGGACGGCGACCTACAGCCGGTCGTAATGAGCCCGGCTTCCTCCTTGCAGGTCTCCCTGCTGGAGACGCTTTCCACCACGCGCTACGGGCAGCCGCTGGTCGTGGCTGACAACCGCAGCCAGTGCCGCCCTACGGTGACCTCACCGCTGGTGATCGTCGGGTGGCGGGAGCGCGCCGATGCCCTGTGGGGCGGCGACTACAATGGTGACCTGTGGGAAGAGCTGGCGATAGCCGTCACCAATGAGGAAGGGTGGGCGGCCTACGGCCAGCCGGAGTGGGGTTTTGTGAAGTTCAACCACACCAATCCGGAGCGCTCCAACAGTGGGCTGCACACCATCCTGCTGATGACCTACGCTTACCACAACAAGACCACCGGCCTGAGCAATGAAGACATCCTCAGTGATGAGGGCTACCGGGAATGGTTCACCGGGTTTGAGGGGGCCATCACGGAGTTCGGTGACAGCACCGGCAGCTACATGCGGGATATCATCTCGTTTGGGCCGAGCCAGTACGATTTTGTGGCCGTCTATGAGTCGCTGGCCATTGAGTTCGCCGATGCGGCTGTGGGTCGCTATGGGGAACTGGCGGTGTTCTACCCACCGGCCACCCTGCTCAGCGACCACCCCTTCTGCGTCATCGATGGGGAGTGGGTCACGCCGCAGGAGGCCGATGCCGCCAACACCTTCATCGACTACATTCTAACTCAAGAAGCGCTTGAACTCGCCATGTTTGACTACGGCTTCCGCCCGGCGGACCCCGCCGTGCCCGTCAATCAGGCGGGCAGTCCCTTCCTGACTTACCAGGAGAACGGCATCCGCCTGGACCTGCCGCCGCAGGTGCAGGTGCCGCCCGGCGACGTTCTTGATACGCTAATCCAGTTCTGGTCCCGCCAGATCGGCGGGTAACGCACGCTGCCAGAGGAGAGAAACTCATCGTGAAACGCTCACTGTACAGCACGCTGCTGGCAGGCCTGATGCTCGTCCTGACGGTCGTCGCCTGCACCAGCTCCGGCACGGGCAACCCCTTCGGCAATACGGTGACTATCAGCATCTACTACGGCTCGGAAAAAGAAGCCTGGATGGATGTCGTCACCGAACAGTTCAACAACCAGCGCGTCCAGACCGAAAGCGGCGCGACCATCGTGGTGGAAGCCACACCCATCGGCTCGATTGAATCCATGCGCCAGATCCTCGATGGGCAGGCCCAGCCCACCGTGTGGAGCCCCGCCTCCTCGATCTATGTGCCGCTGGCAAATGAAGAATGGCGCCAGCAGACCGGGGAAAACCTGACTGACCCCGAGCCCAATGAGCTCGTGCTCAGCCCGGTAGTGATCGCCATGTGGGAGCCAATGGCACAGGCCCTCGGCTGGCCGGAGGAGAGTATCGGTTGGGCCGATATCGCCGAACTGGCCGCCAGTGAAGAGGGCTGGGCTGAGTACGGCTTCCCGGAGTGGGGACGCTTTAAGTTGGGCCACACCCATCCGGAGTTCAGCAACAGCGGCTACACCTCTGTGCTGGCTGAGATCTACGCGGGCGCAGGCAAACAGCGTGACCTGACGCTCGAAGACCTCAACGACCCTGAAGTGATCGCGTTCGTCGCGTCGGTTGAGCGCGCCATCATCCACTACGGATCGAGCACCGGGTTCTTCGGGCGGCGCATGTTCGAGCGTGGGCCCAGCTACCTGAGCGCGGCGGTTCTCTACGAGAACCTGATCGTCGAGCAGGAGCAGGCGCGCATCACCGGGCAGAGCGCCCAGCTGCCCGTTGTCGCCATCTACCCGGAAGAGGGCACCTTCTGGAGCGACCACCCCTACGCCATCCTGAACGCGCCGTGGGTCACCGCCGAACAGACGGAGGCTGCCGAGATCTTCGAGGACTACCTGCTGGCTGAAGAGCAGCAGCGCCAGACGCTCCAGTTTGGCTTCCGCCCAGCAGACCCGACCAGAGATTGTAGCGGTTGTTGAGATCAAACACGGTGTCAATGGCGTTCAGTTTGCCCAGTTTGCCGGCAACAAAGAGGGCGTCACCCAGGTCCACCGACGCCGGCAGCCGCTGGAACACCATGAAAAAGACACCCAGCATGGCCAGAAAGATGATCAGCATCTGCTGTTTGTGGGTCATGCTGACGGCCCGGGTTCCGCCTGAGGCGGTGTAAATAATCACCATGACACCAATC
>JAADYX010000411.1 GCA_010092885.1 Chloroflexota bacterium
CTGATCGGCTTTCAGTTCATCGTCTCGATCCGGTTTACGCCTGCCTACCCGGATGATGTCCTGCCGTGGGTGGCGCGCATCACGGCGACCTACGACCCTCTCCCCGCCGGTGCCTCGCCCACCGAGCGGCTGGCCACCAACCAAGCCGGTTGGGACTCCGTCTACTACCTGACCATCGCCACGGAGGGCTACGCGGCGACCACCTACGGCGCGGTGGATCTGCCGGACGGCGAGACCCTATCGGTCAACTATGCCTTCTACCCGTTCTATCCGTTCAGCATGGCCTTCCTGGCCGCTTTCGTCAAGGTGCTCGCGTTCACACCGTGGAACGCCGCCGTCATCGCCGGGGTGATCGTCTCCCTGTTGGGGGCGTTGGGCGGTGCGCTGGCCATCTTCGATCTGGCATTGGCTGACGGCGACGAGGCCGACGCCTCGCGGGCTGCGTTCTACCTGCTCATCTTTCCGGTGGCGTTTTTCATGGCGCAGGTCTACACGGAGGGGCTGTTCATCGGGTTGGCGTTCGGGAGCCTGGCGCTGGCCCGCAGACGGCGCTTTTTGTGGGCCTCGGTGTTGGCCGCGCTGGCCGTCCTGACTCGGGCCACCGGCATCCTGCTGGTGATCCCGCTGGCCCTCTACCTGCTCGACGATTTCCGCGAGCATCCGGCGGATGGCATCCTGCGGGGGCTGTACGTCCTGCCGCCCCTCGCCGCGCTGATCATCTGGTGGGTGGCGTTTGGCTCCGAGTTCAGCGTGGTGCAGGCGGAATTCTTCGGGCGGGGCACGCTGGATCTCCCCGCAGCGTGGGAGCAGTGGCAGGTGGCCTTCCGGGCGATCGGCGCCGGGGAGAACCCACAGGCCGTCTTCTACTACCTGACCGAGATCGCGTTCGTGGTGGCGGCGCTGGCCGCCTGCGCCCTGACCTTCCGGCAGTATCCGTATCCGGCGGTGTTCGGCCTCGCCGTGATCCTCATCGCGGTGACCAGCGGCCCCGTGCAGAGCTTCCCGCGGTACATGCTGGCGGTCCCCGGTCTGTATCTGCTCCTGGCACGCTGGGGACGCAGCCCCCTGTTTGACCGCGCGTGGAGCCTCGCGAGTGTGCTGCTGCTCGCCTTCTTTACCATGTTGTTCACTCTTGACTACTGGGTAGGGTAACGTATGCTGTTGTTTGTGCTGGTTTCCGGCCTGATGGCCGCCGTTTTCCTGGGTGCGTGGATCATGTGGGGTGCAGCATGGCCGCTGCTGGTGACCTTTCTGGCGGTGTGGCTGGCGATCTTTCTGGTGGCTGGCACGCGCGCCTATCTGCGCAGGCTGCCCGTCCGGCTGCTGCTGGCGACCTTTGTGAGCGCCACCCTCACCACCACCGTGGCCAAACTGCTCGCCATCTACTGGCAGATCGAGCTCGCCCTGATCGACACGCTGATCCTTTCCAGCTATGTCGTGGCTGATACGCTGCTGCTGTGTGTGCTCGTCTACATGCTGCTTGATGCGCTGACCGCGCTGCACCTGCGCGATCACAAGCCCACACTGCCCGAACCGGGCCCCACCCCCCATGTCACCATCCACGTGCCGATCCGCAATGAGCCGGTCAGCGTGCTGGATGCCACGCTGCGCGCCCTCGCCCGGCTGGACTACCCGGACTACGATGTCATCGTGCTGGACAACAACACCACTGACGAACGCCTCTGGAAGCCAGTCGAGGCGTTGTGCCAGGAGCTGGGGTTCACCTTCCACCACGTCGAGAACCTGGAAGGGTATAAGGCCGGGGCCTTGAACCTCGCGCTGAGGCTGACCTCGCCCGCCAGCGATCTGATCGGCATAGTGGACGCCGACTACATCGTTGAGCCGGACTTCCTGCGTGCGGCAGCCGCCCCCTTCGCTGACCCGGCGGTGGGCTTCGTGCAGACGGCGCAGGGCTCCCTCAACGTGGAGCAGTCGCCGGTCACCCGCGATTTTTCCGTGGTGTTCGAGTACTTCTACGATGTCACGATGGTGGCCCGCCGCCAGCGCAACAGCATCATCTTCGCGGGCACAATGGGCCTGATCCGCCGCAGCGCCCTGGAAGAGGTCAGCGGGTGGGCGGAATGGTCCATCACTGAGGATGCTGAGCTCAGTCTGCGGCTGCTGGCACGTGGCTACCGGGGCGTGTACCTGCATCACAACTACGGCTACGGCCGCATGCCCGCCAACTACTTGGACTGCCGCCGCCAATGGTACCGCTGGATCTTCGGCGGTGCGCAGTACACGCTGCGGCACTTCTGGGCGATCCTGCTCAACCCGCGCGTGGGTCTCTCACTGCGCCAGCGCATCGACTACCTGATGGGCGGCCTGCTGATGTCCCTCAGCGCCTCCGGCATGATGTTCATGTCCTTCGGCTACCTGATCGCCGGGCTGGGGTTGGCCGTCGCCGCGCAGGTGAGCCAGAGCCCCGCCCTGCTGTTCCACAATTACGCGGTCATCGCGGAGGTGACCATTATCTACCATCTGTTCCTGGTCCTGCACAGCCTGCTGATCGCGCACGTCTCCAGCCAGATGAGCCGGATCTCCCTGCGGCAGGCGCTGGCCGGGATCCTCTCCTCGTTCAGCGTGATCATCGTGCTGGCCCATGCGGTGCTCAATGCGCTGCTGGTGCAGCCGGCCGCCTTCCACCGAACCCCCAAGGAGGACACCCATTATCGCCTGCGACAGTACCTCAGCATGATTCGGGTGGAGGTGCTGCTCGTCGTCGTGGTGACCGCCGTCGTGCTGACGATGCTGCTGTTGGTGCCCTTCCAGCCGTTTCTGCTGGTGTATGTGGTGTTGGGCCTGTGGCAGATCGGGGTGTACAGCACCGCCGTGTGGAAGTCGATCCAGTCCACACGGGGTGAGACGGCTCACGCCTGACGCGCCGCTTCGCTACCTCCACCGAAAGCAGCGATACCATCGGGTACCGCAGCGGCCACCGCCTCTATGAGCGCCGCCGCCGCCCGATGAAGTAAGCGACAGCCCCGATCACGCCGAGCGCCGCGGCACCGATGGCCACTTTTTGACCGGTCGTCAGGTCGCGGCGTGGCACCGGCAGCGCACCGATCGGGCGGATGTCGCCCTCCGCGATATGCTTCGCAGCCGCATAGCCGAACGCCATCGAGGGCCCGATGGTGCTGCCCGGCCCCGGATAGGTGTTGCCCATCACGGAAGCGGACGTATTGCCCACGGCGTACAGCCCCGGGATCGGGGTGCCGCTGCCGCGCAGCACACGGGCATGCTCGTCGATCACCAGGCCGCCTTTGGTGCCGAGGTCGCCGGGTACCATCTGCACCGCATAGAAAGGCGGCTCTTCGATGGGGGCCAGGTTCGGATTCGGCTTGACGGTGGGGTCACCATAGTAGCGGTCGTAGGCGCTTTCGCCCCGGCCGAAGTCCTCATCGACGCCCGTCCGCGCGAAGTGGTTGAAGCGCTCCACCGTCTCGACCAGGCCCTGCGGGTCGATGCCGCACTGCTTGGCCAGCTCTTCCAGGGTATCGGCCCGCTTGACATACCCGCTCTCGATGTAGCGCTCCGGGATCGGCTGCATGGGGAACAGCGTGCCGAAGATGTACTTGTTTCGGTAGCGCTGGTCCATGATGAACGTGGCTGGGATGTGCGGCACCTCATCGGTGTGGAGCTCGTACATGGTGTGCACCACATCGACATAGGAGGCCGCTTCATTAGTGAACCGGCGGCCCGCGGCGTTCACGATGATGGCCCCCGGGTAGGAGCGTTCGCCCACGTGGAACATCACCGGTTCGTCGGGCGGCATGCTGGAAGGCCCCCACCACACATCATCCATCAGATCGATGGCCGCGCCCACATCGATCCCCAGCTGGATCGCGTCACCGGTGTTGCCCTTGTTGGCGGAGCTCCACGCCGCATTGAGCGGCCCGCGCTGGAATTCCTCACGCATGGCCTGGTTGTGGGCAAAGCCGCCCGCTGCCAGGATGACGCCCTTGTTGGCGCGGATGCGCACGTGCTGGCCGTCGCGTTCAACCCCGACACCGACTACGGCGCCATCCTCAACCACCAGTTCCTTCAGGGGCGTGTTGAGCCAGACGGGCACCCCGGCATCCTGCAAGGAAGCCCGCAGCCGGGCGATCAGCGCATTGCCCAACGTCAGGAAGTGCACGCCCGTGATCATGTTGTAGATCGTGCGCAGCCCGACCCGCAGGGCGGTCCACTTGCCCTCCCATGTAGAGGTGATCATGCCCAGCTTGTTGTATTCGCTGATGGTGAAGGCTAGCCCCGCGGGGACCTCGATCTCCAGCCGGCGCAGCCCCTCCAGATCCGCCCCCAGCTTGCGCCCGTCGTAAGGCGTGGGTTCCAGCGCGCGGCCATCGGCCATGCCGCCCGGGCGCTCCGGATAGTAGTCGGCGTAGCCCACCGCCCGCTGGAAGCGCACCTGCGAATTGCTGACCAGGTATTCAACCATTTCAGGCGCGTGCTTCAGGTAAGCATCCTGCAGGGCCTGCGGCGTGCGGTCACCGACGGTATGCGCCAGATAGGTGCGTGCCTTTTCAAACGAGTCATCGAGGCCGTCGTGCCGCAGCAGATAGTTGTTCGGGATCCAGACCCCACCGCCAGAAAGCGAGGTCGAGCCGCCGTAGGCTTCCGTTTTTTCAACAACGAGCGTCTTCAACCCGGCTTGGCTGGCAACCAGTGCGGCAGTCAGACCGCCGCCCCCTGACCCAACCACCAGGACATCTGTTGCGTAATCCCAGTTTGCCATAGTAACTCCTTTAAGGAAGAACTCAGATGGAAAGAAGCGATTCCATTTGCTTGAAGATAAACCGGGCCGCGCGCTTTGGGCTGAGCCGGTACAGGAAGTCCATCAGCCGTGCATCCGACCCGACCAGGACACGATAGCGGTCGCGCTCCACAGCCTCAACGATGATCGCCGCGGCTTTGTCGGCCTCCAGCGGCGTCATCGCAGGCTGATCGGCGCTGTCCGCACTGCTGATATCAAGGCCGGAGTTGGCCGCAATGTTCGTGCCTATGGCACCCGGAAACACGACGGTCACATGGACGTTTGTATTGGCCAGCTCCGAGTGCAGCCCCTCAGTGAACAGCTTGACCGCTGCCTTCGCTGCGCCGTAGACGGATTGGCCCGGCACAGGCAGGAACCCGCCCATGCTGGATACATTGGCGATGTGCGCCTCCGGCCGCTCCAACAGGTGCGGCAGGAAGGCTTTGGTCATGTACACCGTGCCGTAGAAATTGACGTTCATCACGCGCTCGATGGCCGCGTAATCGAGATCATTGACCCGGACAAAGGGCTGGATGATCCCGGCATTGTTGATGAGGCCGTCGACAGCACCGTGCCGGTCGATCACCTGGGCCGGCAGTGCCTCCACCGCCTCCCGGTCGGTGATGTTGACCACATAGGTTGACAGCCGGTCCTGGCTGCCCCCGGCCAGCGCCACCGTTTCCTGTAGGGCCTCCTCATTGATGTCAAGGGTGGCAACCGCTGCCCCCTTGGCGAGCAGGTTGAGGACCAACTCCCGACCGATGCCGCTCCCGCCGCCTGTAATGACAATGACCTTATTGTTGACCTTCATGGTGTTGCATTCCTCGAATACTTGGTATGGTTGTTTGCACGGTTGAGCATGCGCGAGGACCAGCAGCTTAACCATACCGAATTATAGACCAACACCTTAGCGAGCGCTAGGTAAGCAACCGGAGTATAATGCCGCCATGAGCGAACAAAACAGCGCGCCAAAGCCCAAACGACGGGACCGTCGGGAGGAGATTCTGCGGGAGGCCACCCATCTGTTTGCCGAACATGGCTACCAGGGTGCTACCTTATCGATGATCGCCGAAGCTGTTGGCCTGACCGAGCCGGGCGTGCTGCATTACTTCCCGAGCAAGGTTCACCTGCTGCAGGGGGTGCTCGCCTACCGCGACGAGAAAGAGGCAGAAAAATACGCCGGTATGCTTGCAGCCCAGAAGAGGGACATCGCGGAACTGCTCGGCCTGTTGGAAGAAGTCTACCGCGAGAACGAAAAAGTGCCCGGGATCATCCAGTTGTTTACGGTGCTCGTTGGGGAAAGCATCTATCCGGAGCACCCCTCTCACGATTTCTTTGTCGACCGCTACCGGCGCGAGCGCGCGATCTACACCGAGCAGCTGTCCATGCTGACCGACCAGACGATCCCACCGGGTGTTTCCACAGGCGCACTGGCCACCCTGATTATGGCCGTCATGGACGGGCTGCACATCCAGTGGCTGCTTGATCCTGACCGGGTGGATCTGGTCGCCACCTATCAGCTGTTCGCCCAGATGGTGATCGAGTACTTGGGCGAGTAACGGCGTGGTCAGCGCCACTGGGCCAGATCAGTCCACCAGCAGCACCCGCTCGATATCCGCCACGGCCTCATCAGCCGTCATCGCCTCGCCCGCGGCCAGGGCCGCCTGATAGCCAGCCTCGCCGAGGGCGGCCTTGAGCTGGGGGGTAAAGCGGCCCACCTCCTCTTTGATCTGGTGTTCCGCTTTGTCGCTGCTGAGCACAGCCCCCGCCCAACGCGCCGCGTGCGCTGCGTCGCTGCGCAGATAGGCGATCTCCGCCGCGGCCCCGATGATCTTGACGATCAACGGCCGGACCTGATGCGCTTTAGCCAGATCGATGGTGCGGCGCAGGGCACCGCTGGCCTTGTCCGGGCGGCCCAACCGCTGGTAGATGGGTGCCAGCCCGGCCAGCACATCGGTGAGCAGCGGCATATCGCCGGTCTCCTCGCGGATGGCAGCGACCTCCTCATAATGGTCACGCGCGGCCGGGTAGTCCTCCTTCAGGGCGCTGAGATGTGCCAGGTTGCTCAGGTTCTGCGATATTTCCTGCAGGGCACCCAGGCGGCGGGCGATCTCAAGCGTCTCGGTGAAGATGCGTTCGGCCTCGTCCATCTTGCCGCTCATGGCGTACAGCACGCCCAGATTGCTCGATGTGGCCAGCTGCTGCCGCCGGATCCCGATGGCGCGGGCTTCCTCAACGGCCTGTTCCAGGTAGCGCTGGGCCTGCTCCAGATCGCCCTGGCTGACGTACGCCGTGCCCAGATTGTTGGCAACGCGCCACAGACCATAGCGATCCCCAAGCTGCTCGAAGATGGCGGCGGCCTCCTGGTAGGTGGCAATCGCTTCAGCAGCGCGCCCCTGCTTGATTGCGGTCACACCCAGCCCGATCAGCGTGTCACCCGTGTCCGGCTGGTTGCCCAGCGCGCGCAGCCGGGTGAGGGCCTCCTGCATGAGGCGTTCGGCCTCATCAAAATGCCCGGTCATATTGGCGAGGTTGCCCAGGCGGCGCAGGCAGCGCGCAGCCCCCACCGGATCGCTGTGCGCCTCGAAGATCGTCTGGGCCTGCTGGGTCATCTGCGCGGCCGCCCCATAATCGCCCCAGGCATCCAGCACCTGACCCTTACCTAGCAGCGCATCGGCATGATAGGTGTCCTTCGGCAGGGCCAACACCCGGTCGTAGAGGGCGATCGCCTGGTCGTATTCCGCCTGCCGTTCGTAGATATCCGCCATGCGCACCAGGATCCGGCCGTCATCGGCTTCAGCGGGGAGCACGGCCTGCGCGCCCTGCAGGGCGGCCAGTGCACGGCTGTATTCCGCGGCGCGATACGCCTGTTCGGCGGCGCGCTGCGCGTAGTGGATCTGTTTGTCTGGCACACCGGCTGCCGTCCAGTGGCGCAGCAGCACCTCCGCGTAGGCGTCGTCTTCCGGATAGATCGCCTCGATGCCCTCGGCCACCTGCCGGTGCAGGTCCGGGCGATCCACTTTCTGGATATCGTCGAGGATGGCCTGCCGCAGCTTGTCATGGCTGAAGCGCAGACTGCCATCGGCCACATCGAACAGCGCGGCATCGGTGCAGGCCAGGAAGAACGGTGGCAGCGCGGCGGCATCCTCCAGCAGATGGGCCAGCAGCGCCGGATCCACCTGGCGACCGGCCACCGCGCACAGCCGCAGCGCAGGCTGGTACGTATCCGGGATGCGGTTCAGCCGCCGGGCCAGCAG
>JAADYX010000412.1 GCA_010092885.1 Chloroflexota bacterium
CCATGGACGACGAAGCAGAAGGTGACCTTGCCGGTACCACGGTGACCATCTTCGGTGCATTCGTTGACGAAGACGCCGAACGCTTTGAAGCATCGATGGTGCCTTTCGAGGAGCGTACCGGTATCGACGTTGTCTATGAAGGCTCCGGTGACTTTGAGACTCAGATCGGCATTCGTGTTGACGGCGGCGATCCGCCCGATATTGCAGCATTCCCGCAGCCTGGCCTGGCTCGGACGTTTGTTGAGGACGGGGCTGTCATCGATGTGGAGACCTTCCTCGATCGCGCGTACCTTGAGCAGCAGTACAACGATGTCTGGTTGAACCTGGCTGAGATCGAGGACATTCAGGCTGGTGTATGGTATCGTGCCAACATCAAGAGCCTGGTCTGGTACCCTGTGCCTGAGTTCGAAGAAGCTGGCTACGAAATCCCCGAGACCTGGGATGATCTGATCGCCCTGAGTGACCAGATGGTCGCTGACGGTAACACGCCGTGGTGCATCGGTATGGAAAGCTCCGGCGCAACCGGCTGGGTCGCTACGGACTGGATGGAAGACATCCTGCTGCGTACCGCCCCGCCTGAGACCTACGACGCCTGGGTCAACCACGAGATCCCCTTCAACGCGCCGGAAATCCAGCGTGCCGGTGAGATCATGGCCGAGATCTGGTTCAATGAGGACTACGTTCTGGGGGGCACAACCGCCATCGTGACCATTCCTTTCGGCGATGCGCCTGATCCGCTGTTTGAAGAGCCGCCGGGCTGTTTCATGCACCGTCAGGCAAGCTTCATACCTGCCTTCTTCCCTGAGGATGCGGTGCTCGGTGAGGATGTGAATATCTTCTACCTGCCGCCCATCGACGAGGAATATGGTAACCCGGTGCTCGGTGCTGGCGATATGATGTCCATGCTTGTTGACCGCCCCGAGGTACGCGCCGTCATGGAATACATGACCACGGGTGAGTCACTGCGTGCATGGGCTGAGGCCGGTGGTGTGGTCTCCCCGCACAACGACTTCGATGCCTCATGGTACCCAACAGAGGTTGATCAGCAGTACGGTGAGATCCTACAGAACGCGACAACCTTCCGCTTTGATGCTTCTGACCTTATGCCCCAGCAGGTTGGGCAGGGCAGCTTCTGGGAAGAGATGACAGAATGGGTCAACAGTGGCGATCCGGACAATCTGGAAGAGGCACTGATTGACATTGAAGAGAGCTGGCCCGAATAAGAAAAACCGCTGATACTGGCGGACCTACAGCCAGAGGGAGGTGCACACTTCCCTCTGGCCCCTCATTTAAGCCCAAGTTGCTGTGCAATGGCAAGGAGTTACCCTATGGAAAGTGTACAGCAGGCACAGCCCCAGAACCTCCGCCAATGGCTGGAGATCCCCACCATCCGCACCATTGTGTCTATTGTCGGGTTTGCCCTGGCTGTTATCGCCTTTATCTTTGCGTTTAACTTTCTCCGCAGCGATGAGGCGCCTATCGTTGGCGTGATTGTTGTCGGTCTGGTGGTTGGTATCCTCGGTATCTGGGTGCTGTTCCTCAGTCTTGATGCACTTGTTGATCTGCTGCCTCCTAATGCGGCACGGGCCGTACGCCCGTTTGTTTACTTGGCACCGGGTTTGGCTGCCTTGGGTGCTTTTCTGGTCTACCCGGCCTTTTATACGCTCTTCTTGAGCTTCTTTGCAGGCCGCCCCAACTTTCAAGAAGGAACAGCAGAGTTCATTGGTCTTGAGAACTACCTGTTCCGCCGCACAGCAGAAGCCCCCATCTTCAGCGAAGAGATCATCTGGATCATCGTGCGCAACAATCTGATGTGGATCGTCCTGGTGACTTTCCTGAGTGTGGCCCTTGGTCTGGTGATCGCGGTTCTGGTCGACCGGATCAAGCTAGAGTCGGTGGCCAAGTCACTCATCTTCATGCCGATGGCTATCTCATTTGTTGGTGCAAGTGTTATCTGGCGCTTCATCTACTACTTCCAGCCGCTGGGCCGCGAACAAATCGGTTTGTTGAATGCCATCTGGGTGGCGTTGGGAGGTGAGCCCCAAGGCTGGCTGACCTTGTCGGAGGTGTCCATTCCGCTGATCACCAACCTGACGAATGGCACACTATTTGTGCCCTTGAACAGCATCTTCCTGATCATTATCATGGTCTGGCTGCAGACGGGGTTCGCCATGGTGATCATCTCTGCGGCGGTCAAAGGGGTCCCGGATGCACTGTTGGAAGCTGCTCGACTGGACGGCGCCAATGAGGTGCAGATCTTCTTCCGAATCATCATCCCGTATATCCGCGGCACGCTGTTGACAGTGGGGACCACGATCCTTGTGCTTGTGCTCAAGGTCTTTGACATCGTCTTTGTTATGACCAGCGGAGACTTTGATACGGAAGTGTTGGCCAACCGAATGTACATCGAGATGTTTACCAACAGGGACTACGGTCAGGGTAGCGCGTACGCTGTTATCCTTATGGTCGCCGTGATCCCGATTATGATCTACAACATTCGAGAATGGCAGAGAGAGAGGCAGGAACGATGAGCACCACTATGGAGACAACCGCCAAACAGGAACAGGCCGCTGCCAACGAACGGTTGGCACGCACATCGCGGATCCAGCGGTTTTTCAACCAGGCGACTGTCCGCATTGCTGTGCTGGTGATCGCTTTCCTCTGGACTTTGCCAACGGCCGGTCTGTTTATCAGCTCCTTCCGAACTGAGGACGCAATCAGCTCCTCTGGGTGGTGGACGGTTTTCGCCACGCCCTTCGATTTCACCCAGTGGACTATCGAAAACTACGTTGACGTGATCACCACGGATGGTATGGGCGCAGCCTTTATCAACAGCCTGTTGGTTACCATTCCCGCGACTGTGATCCCCATCACCATTGCAGCCTTTGCTGCCTACGCTTTCGCCTGGATGAAATTCCCAGGGCGTGACCTGCTCTTTGCAATCGTGGTGGGTCTGCTTGTCGTGCCGCTGCATATGGCACTGATCCCGATGCTGCGGGTGTTCACCGCATTGGAGCTCAACGGCACACTCCTGGGTATATGGCTTGCCCATACTGGCTTTGGGCTGCCGTTGGCGATCTATTTGTTACACGGATATATAGCTGCCTTACCATCGGAGATGATGGAATCGGCGGCTATCGATGGTGCATCGCCCATGCGAACGTTCATTCAGCTGGTGCTGCCGCTGTCGGTTCCGGCGGTTGCGTCGTTTGCCATCTTCCAGTTTCTATGGGTGTGGAACGATCTGCTCGTGGCACTCGTGTTCTTTGTGCGCGATCCGAGCACCCAGGTTGTCACGTCCCGCCTGTCTGAGATTGTGGGATCACGCGGCCAGGACTGGGAAGTGCTGACCGCAGGGGCCTTTGTAACCATCATTCTTCCGCTGGTTGTGTTCTTCGCCCTTCAACGCTACTTCGTTCGAGGTCTGATGGCAGGCTCTGTCAAAGGCTGAACACGCTACTTTATCCCGATTGTCAAGAACCGGGCACGCCCTTATGTGCCCGGTTCCGCTGTGGAGTATTGATGTATCAAATCGCTGCGATCCCCTTGAGCCGCCAGTCCACCATAGACTTTTTGCTGCCACCTCAACCGGATGTGAAAGGTATACGCCTGCAGGTGGTGGGCCCGCGCCCTACCCCAGAAGCCGAACGCAGCTGGCTCCAGCGGCTTGCAGATGATCCGGATGCCCTCATGGCTATTGACAACCCGCATCACTATCTGCATCAGACAACCAGCGATCGGCTGGTGCCGATCCCTTTCTTGCTGGATGAAGACGATTATCTGACGCGCAACCTGGGCGGATGGGCGCCAGTATATTTCAATGCGATGGCACTGCCTGCCAAAACCGATACCGATCCGGTGCTGCGCCACACTGTTGTGCTTGCTGAACACGATCCCCATATCCGCTACCGGGGTGCTCGCCAGCCGGACACGCACAGCGAGCTCGGCCTGAGTGCTAGGCAAACAGCTGATGCCATTCTGGATCTGCACCGTGAAGCCGGCAAAGCGAACGCTATTGAGAGAGTCTACGATCAGCGGGACTCCTACCCGAGTCTACTGGTCTATGATGTGCTCCTCGGCCTGTTTGTTCGTCTTGAGCGTGACCGCCGGGCAAAGATAGCAGCTGGCGACAATGAGGGCGCGGCCCAAATCGATGCGTGGTATGCGGATCACGATGATCGCTTCCGGTTCATTCTGAAGGGTGAGTACATCATGGGCAGGCACCGGTGTAGTATGATCCTTCTGCTACCACAGGAGAAAGTGGTCATCAAGCAGCCGGGCCCTGAGCCAGAGCATGAGGCCGAGCTGGGAGCCGCAACGGATGAGGCCGGGCGCGAGGAGAACTGGCCACGTCTTACGGGGGATGGCCTGCTGGTCACACCGCGCGGCAGAGTCCAGCAAACAGTTGATGAGGCCGTCGTTCCGACCCTCTACCGCGTCTTTGAACACGAGGCCTTCTTCTCCACATTGACAGGCCTCGCTGTTGAAGCTTATGTTGATGGCCCCACGCTACAAGAGGCCGCCCTCGCCGATCCCGATGTGCTGACCCCTGACCTGTATGACTACATCGTGCTGCACCAGCAGGTGTGCGAGGTGTTGGGATTCGAAAACGGTGATTGGCATTCAGCAAACTTTGTGGAGCGTCCATCAGACGGCACCTATGTGCATATTGACTGGGGCGCTGCTCGCCACCTCGCCTCGGAGGAAAAGAACGCGGAGGATGCACGCACACGCCTTAACCAGGTTGAGAACCTGGCGTACTCTTTCCACGATGAGCAGCTGGCCGAACGGGTCCGGCGGCTGCACACGGATCTACTCGCGGACCCGGACCGGTTGGCCCGGATCCGCGAACGTGCAGAACAAAAGGCGAGCAGCGCGGATTGGTAAAGGGCATCTTCAGATCCGGAGCAGCCGCCCTTCATGTGGGCGCAGAGGACTGTCGGCTGGTGGGAGGTCCATATAGGTGGAAAAAACAATGTTTCCTTCATCCCCGGCCGCAAACGCCGTATACTCCCCCCGAAAGTTGAGCGCCACGACAAAGCGTTCGCCTTCAACCTGTCGTTCGTAAGCCAGCACACCCTCCGGTGCATCGAGCAGAGTCTGCCCTCCGAGGTGCAGTGCAGCATGGTCCCGGCGCAGCCGGATGAGACTTCGCGTCATCATCAGGATCGAGGCCGGCTCGCTGCGCTCGTTGTTCACATTGATCGTCGTATAGCCGGAAGCGATAGGCAGCCACGCCTCAACGCCTTCACTGGTGAACCCTGCTTGGGGGGAAGCGTCCCACTGCATGGGTGTTCGTTCGGGATCGCGCCCGAGGCCTAGACCGGGCACGTTCTTCTCCCACGGATCCTGCACCCGGTTGAGCGGGATGTCTCCGTCCAACATGCCGATCTCCTCCCCGTAGTAGACGGTTGGGGTGCCTCGCAGTGTGAGCAGCAGCATCATGCCGATGCGGATCTGTTCGGGGGCAGTCCGGCTCCCGAAGCGGTGCTGATCATGATTGCCCAGCACGTAATTGGGCCAAGCGCCTTCCGGGAGTGCGGCCTCGTAGTCTGCGATGCTGCTGCGTATCTCTTCGGCGGTCCACTCCCGGTGGATCAGATCGAAGTTGAACGGCAGGTGCAGCTCATCATTGTTCTCGCCGTAGTGCTTGACCAGTTCTTCGAACGGCAGGCTGATCTCCCCGATCAGCACACGCTCCTCGTACTCATCAGCGACTTCACGCAGCCATTTGTTGAACGTATGGATCTCCGGGATGTTGCGTGTATGCGGCTCAAGCAGCCGCCGGAACGGATCCATACCCGGTTCCCAGTCCGGGTTCGGTGGGTTGTCGCGCAGCTCGGCATCCTTCATCGCCCTGTAGGAGACATCAAGGCGGAAGCCATCCACGCCGCGGTCAAACCAGAACCGCATATTGTCCAGCATGGCAGCACGCATCTCAGGATTGCGCCAGTTGAGTTCAGGCTGCTCGGCCAGAAAGGTGTGATAGTAGTACTGTTCGGTGGCCTCGTCCCATTCCCAGGCCGATTCCCCATCAAAATGGCCGAGCCAGTTGTTTGGTGGGCTGCCGTCGGGTTTGGGGTCGGCCCACATGTACCAGTCCCGCTTCGGATTGTCTCGTGAGGAGCGCGATTCCAGGAACCAGGGATGCTGGTCTGATGTATGGTTTACTACGAGGTCGAAGATGATCTTGATGTTGCGGGCATGCGCCTCAGCGATAAGCTGTTCGGCATCGCTTAACGTGCCAAAGATCGGATCGACATCAGTATAGTCAGCCACATCGTACCCAAAGTCCTTCATCGGGGATGGGTAAAACGGCGAGACCCAGATTGCATCCACGCCAAGCCACTGCAAATAGTCCAGCCGCTCGATTATGCCCGGTAGGTCCCCGATGCCGTCGTCGTTGCTGTCCTGAAAGCTGCGTGGGTAGATTTGGTAGACAATCCCTGTTTGCCACCAGTGAGCCATAGAAAGCCTCTCCTCCGTGTTTTGGGTGAGTATCACGCCGAGTATACAGTTACCCGGCGGGCCGAACCAAAGCGGTGCCATCTGAAGGGCGAAGTACCATCTGCTGCACGGTGATCGGCAGCCGCACTGCCTCAAGGATCTCAAAGCATGTGTCAGGGGTGGTTGGCAGCTTCGCTTCCAATCGGGCACATGTGGTCTCAAACCGGGCATCTGTTGTAGCTGCCAGCGTGCCCGGTGTGACCATCACACTGTTGAGCAGCCGGTAGGTATTCGTCACGGCAATATAACCGTCCTCCGGTTTCCGAAGCGCTGCTCGCGTTGGTGTACGCTCGATCACGACCATCTCCCCAGGCTTGGTGCCGCAGACCAACAGCAGACAGTCTGAGACGATTGGCTCCTGTGCCAGCATATCGACTGCCTGAGCATACGTCTCGGCTTCCTCCAGCACTGTTCGGATGTACAGTGAGATCGGCGTGGCCATTTGCACCGGTTCCTCGCTTAGCACTGCGTTGAGCGTCACTGCAAAGCGACCCGCTGCCACTCCGGAAAGCGCCCCGACAAAGCCAGGCCACCCCACCGTAATGAAGGGGCGCTGGTCTTGATGGAACGCTGTCACTGCTGTGAACCGGGCAAGCATACTGTTTTCGGTCCACCAGTCGAGGTTGCGAGCCAACAGCGGCCCCTCCGGTGTGTCGACTGCGAATGCTGTACACCCAAAGATCATCTTCACAGCATCATAATATAGGTTGACCAGCAGCGCCTCTTCCCGTGAACAGTCGATCTGGCTTGCCAGCGCCTCGATCTCTCTCAGGTGCGCCATAGGGACATAAGAGGCTGCGTACAGGCCGAGTAGATCGACGAAGTCATCTATCCCACCCAGATCGGCCAGGTAACTGTTCAACAACTGCCGTGCCTGCGCGGCCTGTTCAGACGTCAGCCGCCACCGATCAGACGGGGGCACATTCAGGTCTACTTCGAGATGGTTCATACCCACATACTATCCACAGAAGAGTAAAGACAGCAATCAACAAGAAGGTGGGCACACACTCATAGCGAGCGAATGCCCACGCTGATTGTAAGTGGTTAGTACAGTTCGTCAAGCGGAGTTCCGTTCAGCGTATAGCTCACTGAATTGATGGTGGTGTACTGGAGTGCTGTCTCACGCAGCTGTGCCAGGATACGCGGATTGTCACATATACCGGCCACATTGATGTCACCTTCCAGTGCGATGGTCGCTTCGCCTTCGTCACTGATGGCGATCTCCTCAACTGTCACTGCATCGGCCTCATCGAGCGCATTATAGTATGTCTCTGATTCATAACCCAGCAGGATGTTCAAAGCAGTGGTGAGCGGCGTGGCGGTCGGTTCGACGCTTACTGTCTCCTGCACCAATGCATCGCCACAGCCGATGTCTCCCGCACCCAGCTCAATGAGGTAGAATGATACAGATGTGAATGTGGGTGCCGGGTCTGCATCTTCATCCGGCTCCGGAATGACCAGCTCTTCGCCCGGCAGGATCAGATTCGGATTGAGGATGAAGTCATTAGCTGCGATCAGATCATCCAACAGAACGCGGCAGCGCTGCGCGATATTATACAACGTGTCGCCGGCCTGCACAGTATAGGGACTCTCACAGGTTGCTTCGTCCGGTGAGGTGACGGCAAATGCGTTGGACACTGCCTGCAGCGCATTGTCCCCTGTTACCACCACAGCGACCCATTCCTCGCCCGTCCCAGCGAACTCGGGGATCTGCACTGTTGTGTTGAGGATACCGCCGTCATTGGTCGTGCCCAGAGCAACGATATCGTACTCAGAGGCCACACGACCCACGCCTATCTCCACGCCGATGTTAGCCGGAAAACCGGTCGCTGTCAGCGCGACAACAGTGCCGGGCGCTCCGGATGTTGGATTGATCGTCGCGGATACTGTATCAGACTCGGGTAAATCGTTGACCCGCTGCCAGTCGATGCTTGCGGTTGCCACCCCAGTGGCTTCGAAGTATTCAACGCGTATATCCATCAGCTGGCCGCTTTGCACAGTCATGTAGGCTGTATCTGTCTCAACGGCGTGACGATCCCAGTTGTCGATCAACTGACTGCCACCAACCCACACGCGGATTCCATCATCGCTGCGTGTGGTGAACTCATACACACCAGGCTCGAAATAGTCACGAGTGGCCCATTCAGCCGAGAAGTTGTTGGCATCGATCTCACCCGGGACAGGTGAACTAAAGCCCCAACTATAATCCAATGTGGTTTCACTGCGCTCGACGGCAGGGATGCCGTTCAGGTTGATGTTGTTCCAGTAATTCGCACTCCAGGTCACAGTATCATCAGCCTGTGCCTGCGCGGCAGTCCCTGTTACCATCACAAGTGCCAAAAC
>JAADYX010000413.1 GCA_010092885.1 Chloroflexota bacterium
CGCGGCGTTATCTACATTGTGATTTGCTGTTCCGACCGGACAGCGGACAACGGCGATGTTGAAAATAAGATCGTCACCTACCAGATCGCGGTACTAGCCAGTGAGAACGGCATCCCGTTTTATCCGGTGGTGCCGACCTCAACCGTGGACCTGTCGCTGACATCCGGCGATGACATTCCGATTGAGGAGCGCAGCCCCAACGAAGTCCGCCAGCCTTACGGGCTGGCCATCGTGCCAGAGAGCTACCCGGCGCGCAACCCCGCTTTTGATGTGACACCGCACCGGTATGTCACCGGCATCGTGACTGAAAACGGCGTTGTCTACCCACCGTTTGATCTCAACCTGAAGCGCGCCGTGGACGGCGAAACGGTATGACGGTCATTATTTTGTGCGGCGGCAAAGGCACCCGCATGACGGGATCCGGCTACGAAGCCAAGGCACTCGTTGAGGTGGGGGACAGGCCGATCATCTGGCACATCATGAAGATCTATGCTCATTATGGCCTGAGCGATTTCGTTCTAACGCTGGGGCATGGCGCTGCGGCGATCAAGCAGTACTTCTTGGATTACGGCCCGATGACGCAGGACTTCACAATCTGCCTGGGCGAACGCCCGGAGATCAGCTACCACGCCCCGCATGACGCGGCTAGCTGGGAGATCGCGCTGGTGGATACCGGGCTGGAGACCAACAAGGGTGGTCGCGTACGCCGGGTCCTTGACCATATACAGGGCGAGCACTTCCACCTGACGTATGGTGACGGCCTGGGCGATGTCGATCTGCATGCGCTGACGCACTTCCACATAGAGCACGGACGGCTGGCAACGATTACCGGCTACCAACCGCACTCGCAGTACGGCATCGTGCAGGTCGAGGCGGACGGGCGCATCACTGGCTTCGAGGAGAAGCCGCTGCTCGCTGACTGGATCAACGCGGGGTTCATGCTCCTGCGCCGGGAGGCCGTTGAGTACTTCATGCGGGGGGATGATGACCTTGACCTGGAACAGGACATCCTCGGGCAGCTGGCCGCTGAGGGCGAATTGATGATGTACCGGCACACCGGCTTTTGGCGGTCCATGGATACCTTCAAAGAGGCGAAGGAAATGGACCAGCTGTGGTCCACCGGGGCACCGTGGAAGGTGTGGGCATGAGCGCGCTCATCACCGCGGAACGGCAGTCGTTCTGGCAGGACCGCCCTACCCTGGTCACCGGAGCAACCGGGCTGCTCGGAGCATGGCTGACGCGCACGCTCATCGACCTGGGTGCGGATGTGGTTGCCCTCATCCGTGACAATGTACCTCACAGCGAATTGGTTCGCAGCGGCACCGTGCATGAGGTCAAATCCGTAACGGGCAGCGTCACCGATCTCGACCTGATGTGCCGTGTCTTCAGCGATTATGAGATCGACACGTGCTTCCACCTGGCCGCGCAGACTCAGGTCGGCATCGCCAACCGGATGCCTGTCCCCACCTTTGAGTCAAACATCCGCGGCACCTGGAACGTGCTGGAAGCAGCGCGCCTTTGGCCGGAAACCAACCGCGTCATCGTCGCCTCGTCGGACAAGGCGTACGGCGATCAGGCCGAGCTGCCCTACAACGAGCACACACCGTTGGAGGGGCGCCATCCGTATGATGTGAGCAAATCATGCGCCGACCTCATCGCGCAGAGCTACGCCCACACGTTTGACCTGCCGGTCGCTGTGACGCGCTGCGGCAACATGTTCGGTGGCGGCGACCTTAACTGGAACCGCATTGTGCCGGGCGTGATGCGCTGGGCAATCCGCGGCGAGCAGCCGGTCATCCGCTCAGATGGCACACTGCGCAGGGACTATATCTATGTTCTGGATGTAGTTGACGCCTATCTGACCCTGGCGGAAGCAATGGTCGATGGGGCGTATACTGGTGCGGCGTACAATTTTGGGCTCAACCGGCCGTTGAGCGTCATGGAGATCACGCAGCACATCCTGGCGATCTCACCCCACCCGACGCTCGAACCGATGGTACTTGGCGAAGCCAAGAACGAGATCAAGGATCAGTATCTGGATAGTTCCCGGGCGGCAGCCGACCTGGATTGGGCGCCGGTTTATTCCCTGGAAGAGGGGCTGAAGGAAACACTCGCCTGGTACACAACCTACCTCAACACATGATCGACCGTGAGGAAGCCCGCTGGATCGCGGGATTGGTTGAGCAGGCACTCGACGGACTGCCGCAGAAGCCGGGGCTTACGCTGGAGGTGATCGACCAACCGATGTACTGGCTGCAGATCGTGCCTGAGATCGACGAAGAAACCGGCAGGCTGGGGGCATTTTTGCTGAACTTCCCCTACCGCGATCATGCAGACAGCCCGCTGCTGGTGCTTTCAGGGGCAGATATTATGCCACCGCCGGGCACCACGGTCGACCGGTGGGAGGATCACGGGTTTGCACGCATCCGTCTACGCCCGGATGTGCCGCTGATACCATTGGCGCTGTTTATGGGCGAGGTTCTCGAAAAGATCGTTGGCGCACCTGCCGACGGCGAGCTTAAGGTGTTTATAGAATATGGGTTCTGAGAAGCGCATCAAGGGGAAACGGGTGTTGGTCACCGGGGGCACAGGGTTCGTGGGCTCGCACCTGGTCCGGCGGCTGGTTGAAGAAGGCGCGATTGTGTCTGTGCTCGCACGCGGGACCTCTGACCCATGGCGCATTGGCAGCATGCTGGACGCGGTTGATGTGCTGGATGTTGACATCTGCGACGAGAGCGCACTTCGCGCGGCGGTTGGGCGCGTACAGCCGGAGATCGTGTTCCATCTGGCAGCAGCGGGTGTGCATGATCCGTTCATCACGGAAGAAGTTGCGCTGCGCGTCAACCTACAGGGCACCATCAATGTGATGCGCGCCGCCGCTGCTGCGGACGTTCGGCGCATTGTGCATACGGGCACGTCCTACGAGTACGGTGATACCGCTCAGGCCGGGCACATCTCGCCCATATCGATCTATGCTGCGTCCAAGGCGGCCGCGTGGGCATTCTGCCAGATGTACACGCGCACATCGGGCTGGCCGATTGTCACACTGCGGTTGTTCCAGGTGTATGGCCCTGGCCAAAGGAGCACCCTGATCCCGACAGCAATTGAGGCCGGACAGAACGGTCTGGAATTCGCGATTACAGAGGGCGAACAGGTTCGTGACTGGGTGTACATCGACGATGTGGTTGAGGCGTTTATCCTGGCTGCGGTCACAGAAGGCATCGAGGGGCGCACATACGATGTCGCCACAGGACACGGCATGAACATCCGTGACATTGTGCAAGAGCTCTTCACCCATTTCCCCGAAGCGCATTTGCAGATCGGTGCGCTGCCGTACCGTCCCGGCGAGGTGTGGTCGTTGATCGGCAACCCGGAGCCGCTAAAAGACGAGCTCGGGTGGGAGCCCCATGTCACCATCCCGGAGGGTCTGGCACAGACCATCGCGGCCTACCAATCCGAGACGAGACCTTCCGGCAGCAGCCACCAGGCAGCCCAAATCAAGACAAACCAGGCCGATGCGCTGCACGCCGAAATCCTTGACAAAGTCAGAGCGTACTATGCACACCAACACGCACCGCAGGAATGGATCCCGGGTGAGTCCAAAGTGCAGTACGCCGGTCGGGTTTTTGACGAGCACGAGATGCGCAATATGACGGAAGCCGTGCTTGAGTTCTGGCTGACGGCGGGGCGCTGGTCCCAGCGGTTTGAGAAGGCATTTCGCTCGTACCTCGGTGTGCGTGAGGTCATCCCGGTAAACTCGGGATCGTCGGCCAATCTCGTTGCCATGACCACGCTGCGCTCGCGCCAGCTGCGCACCCGTCCGCTTGAGCCGGGGGATGAAGTCATCACGACGGCGGTTGCTTTCCCCACCACGCTGGCGCCCATCGTGCAAAACGGCCTTGTGCCAGTGTTGGTTGACAGTGAAGTCGGCCATTACAACATCGACGTAAACCAGCTTGAGGCAGCCCTCTCACCGCAGACACGCGCCCTGTTCATCACCCATACGCTGGGCAACCCGGTTGAGATGGACACGTTGATGGCGTTTGCCAGAGAACACGATCTCTATGTGATTGAGGACAACTGCGATGCCCTGGGCAGCACCTATGACGGCAAACTGACCGGTACATTCGGTGACCTGGCCACGAGCAGCTTCTACCCGGCACACCACATCACGATGGGTGAGGGTGGCGCCGTCTACACCAACCGGCCGCAGCTGGCGAAGATCGCGCGCACAATCCGCGATTGGGGGCGCGACTGCTGGTGCGGCTATATCAACCCGCCAAACGGCCGGTGCGGCAAACGGTTCGAGTGGGAAGTGGACGGCATCGAGGGTCACTACGATCACCGCTACCTCTACACCGAGATCGGGTACAATTTGAAGGTCACCGATGCGCAGGCCGCGGTCGGCGTAGCACAGATGGAAAAGCTGCCTGAGTTTGTCGCGACACGCAAACGCAACTTCCGGATCCTGTATGAAGGCCTCAAACCGTATGAGCCCTTCTTCATCCTGCCGACCTGGAGCAGCAGGGCTGATCCGAGTTGGTTCGCTTTCCCTATCACGCTGCGCGCGGATCTACCGTTCAACCGCAATGACCTGCAGCGTTTCCTGGAAGGCCGGCGCATCGAAACACGCCTGTTGTTCGCGGGCAACATCCTCAAGCAGCCGGGCTACCGCAGCATCCCGCATCGCACGGTCGGCGACCTGCATGTGGCCAATGAGGTGATGCGCAATACCATGTTCATCGGTGTGTATCCGGGGTTGGGCCGCCCTCAGCTGGCTTATGTGCTTGAGGCGTTCCACGATTTCATCAAACAATACAATCTCATTACAGCGGTCTGAGCAGCATGCCGAAAACACTCTCAATCATTATCTGCGCGTATAATGAGGCCGAGACCATTCGAAACGTTATCGACCGTGTGCACGCCGTGGATCTCGGCGGTTGGCAGCGGGAAGTCATTGTGGTGGACAACTGCTCGACCGATGGCACCCGTGAGATACTCCAGCAGGTGGATCTGCCACACACGACGATCGTTTACCAGCCACGTAACATGGGCAAAGGCACAAGCATCCGGACAGCCATTGAACACCTAACAGGCAACTACGCCGTTATACAGGACGCAGATTTGGAGTACGATCCGCAGGACATCCGGCTGCTGCTGGAACGTGCCGAAGAGGGCGCTTTAGCAGTCTTCGGCAGCCGGACGTTAGGGGGGCAGGCGGTATACAAGTATGCTCATGCCTACTGGGGTGTACGCCTGATCACGACTGTGATGAACCTCCTGTTCGGCGGTAACCTGACCGATGCCGCCACGGCTACCAAAATGGTCCGTTCCGACGTATTGAAATCGCTGAACCTGGTCGGCAGAAGCTTTGATCTCGACTTTGAACTGCCAGACAAACTGCTGCTGGCCGGTATTGACATCGAAGAGGTGCCGATCAGCTACAACCCGCGCACATACGCTGAAGGCAAGAAGATCAAACCACGGGACGGCTTGGAGGCATTCCGCGTGATGCTGCGCGACCGGCTTGGCCTATCGCGTGTCTGGAAAGACTCCGAGCAGATCCCCAGCCTGCATCCAACACCCATTAAGGACTGATATCGTCATGAGAATTGTCATTACCGGATCGATCGCCTACGACTACATCATGAAATTCCCCGGCAAGTTTGATGAGATGTTGATCGCTGAGAGCCTGCAAAGCATCAGTGTGAGCTTTCTGGTTGATGAGATGACCCGTCACCCGGGCGGCACGGCACCGAACATCGCGTACACGCTGGCCCTGCTCGGCGAGCGTCCCCTGTTGGTTGGTGCTGCCGGGCGGGACTTTCTGGAGTACCGTGACAGGCTGGAGCGCGTCGGCATTGATACTAGTGGCACGGCCATCCACGAGGACATATTCACGGCATCGTTTTTTGTGACGACAGACGCGAGCAACAATCAGATAGCGTCGTTCTACACCGGGGCGATGGCCCGCGCACGTGACATCAGCCTGAAGACCATGGCAAACGGATCCCGTCCTGATCTGGTCGTCATCTCGCCCAACGATCCGCAGGCGATGCAGCAGGCTGTGCACGAGTGCAAAGAGTTGGGCATCCGGTACCTGTATGACCCCAGCCAGCAGGTGGCGCGCTTTGATGGCGAACAGCTGGCGGAAGGCATAACAGGTGCCTATATCGCGGTTATGAACGAATACGAATACGCGGCTGTGTGCAGCAAGACCGGCCTGAACCACAGCGACTTGATGGAACGCGCCGAAGTGATCATCGTGACGCGCGGCAAGAACGGGGCGGACATCTACACGGCTGATGAGACATATCATATCCCCATATTCCCGACCGACCAGATCAACGATCCGACCGGTGTGGGCGACGGCTTCCGCGGCGGGTTGCTCAAAGGCCTGGCCAATGGCTGGTCTTGGGAGCTCAGCGGTCAGGTTGGTGCGTTGGCCGCCGCATACGTGTTGGAACATATCGGCCCGCAGGATCACTTCTACACACCCACCGAATTCGTCACCCGGTTCCGAGAGCACTTCGATGACAAGGGGATGCTCGACAGCATGCTCGGGTAATATGATGGCCTTCCGCCCGGTTGATCGCCCGGAAGCAGACCAGGTTCCTGTTTTCCCTCCGGCACCCTGGAGCTTCCGAGCAGAAGGCTGGGCGGGGCTTTTCGTGACACGGCACCTCGTCCGGCTGCCTGATGGTATGGAAGCATTGGGTTCCAAGCGGTTGGCGGTACTCATCTTGATTCGCAACCATAACGGATCGCTGGTCTTCGATGAGCTGCTGGTCGGGTCGCCGGTGCGGCTGGCCGACGAGCACACGGGTTTGTATATCCACCAGATGTGGGTCAGTGACTATCACGCGATGTGGGGTGGCAGGCTGCTGTGGGGCCTGCACGCACAGCGGGCACACTTCTTCTGGCAGCCGAACGCCGTACGCATCGCGGATGAGCAGGGCCCTGTGGCAACCCTTCGGCTGGAGCAGCGCAAGGCATTTTGGCCGCGCGTTTCCTTCAGATGGCGTGCGGTTGGCCGGTTGGATGGCTACTGGTCACTGGCGCAGCGTGCTGTGCGGGGCAAACCCGGGCTGGGCCGCATACGGATCGTGGCCTGGGACTTCCGGTTCGTCCTACGCCCCCTCGCACAGCCGATCGTCAGCGTGCGCCTGAACCCAGCGGACCTGACCCTCGCCCCGCCCGACCTGCTTATGTGACCGATGCGGCACCTGCTGCAATGTGCGCTATAATCACGCGGCTTACGAGATCAAAAGCAAGGAGCTCTCATGGAGTATGATATCAAGGACCCCAGTCTCGCTGAGGGGGGCCGCTACAAGATCGAGTGGGCAGGCAAAGAGATGCCTGTGCTCGACAAGATCCGCGAACGGTTTGAGGCTGAGCGTCCACTGGACGGGGTCCGGATGTCGGCGTGCCTACACGTGACAGCGGAGACCGCCAATCTGATGCGCACCCTGCAGGCCGGTGGGGCAGACATCGTCCTGACAGCGTCCAACCCGCTGAGCACACAGGATGACGTAGCTGCGAGTCTGGTCTCCCACTTTGAGATCCCGGTTTACGCGATCAAGGGTGAGGATGATGCGACCTATTACGACCATCTAAAGGCAGCGCTCGCGCACAAACCGCAGATCACCATGGATGACGGTGCCGATCTGGTCAGTGAGCTGCACAAAACGCATGCCGACCTGCTGAAAGATGTGATCGGTGGCACCGAAGAGACCACAACAGGCGTCATCCGGCTGCGCGCCATGGCGAAGGACGGCGCGCTCAAGTTCCCGGTGATCGCGGTCAATGACTCGCTGACCAAGCATCTGTTCGACAACCGCTATGGCACGGGCCAGAGCACGATTGACGGCATCATCCGCGCCACCAACGTGCTGCTGGCGGGGCGTGTGGTCGTGGTCGGCGGGTATGGCTGGTGCAGCCGCGGCATCGCGATGCGCGCGAAAGGGTTGGGGGCCAACGTGATCGTCACGGAGATCGATGCGCTGAAGGCGCTTGAGGCCGTCATGGATGGCTTCCGGGTGATGCCGATGATCGAAGCCGCGCCACAGGGCGATATCTTCGTAACGGCAACCGGTGACATCAATGTGATCGACACGCATCATATGACCGCCATGAAGGACGGCGCAATTGTGGCCAACTCCGGGCACTTCAACGTGGAGATCAACCTCAAGGGCCTGCGCGAGATGGCCTCAGGCGAGCCCCAACGTGTGCGCCCCTTCGTTGAGGAATACCTTGTTGACGGCAAACGCCTGTACATTCTGGGTGAGGGCCGCCTGGTCAACCTAGCCGCCGCAGAAGGTCATCCAGCCGCGGTCATGGACATGAGCTTTGCCAACCAGGCGTTAGCCTCAGAGTTCATGCTGGCCAACGCTGACAACCTTGAGCAGAACGTCTACACCATTCCGGACGAGGTGGATGCTGAGATCGCACGGCTCAAGTTGGAGTCGATGGGCATCCAGATCGATACACTGACTGAGGAGCAGGAAGCCTACCTCAACCAGTGGGAAGAGGGCACCTGAGCCCGCAGGGCGAGGCGGATGGCACAACCCACCTGTGCCATCCGTTTTCATTGCGGTATACTTTTCAACCGGGTTCCAAACACAGGGGAGACCGTGGTGAAAGCGTTAATTACGGGAGCAGGCGGGTTCGTCGGCGGCCACCTGGCTCGCTACCTTTTGACCCAGCCGGAGACGACCGTCATCGGCACCACGTACGAATCACCCCAGTCCTACCCGACCCTCGCCAGCGGTGGTCATTACCAGCAGATCAATATCACCGACCGGCAGAGTGTGCTCGACCTGCTGGAAGAGCACCAGCCTGACCATATCTACCATCTGGCAGCGCAGACCTTCGTCCCGACCTCATTTGAGGATCCGTGGGATACGCTGGAAACCAACATCCGCGGTCAGCTGAACTTTCTGGAGGGGATGCGGCTGCTGCCAGAGAGCACCCGCATTCTGGTGCTTGGCTCCGGGGAAGAGTATGGCATCGTTTCCCCGGAGGATATGCCGCTGAAGGAGACACAGCCGCTGCGCCCAACAAGCCCCTACAGCGTCAGCAAGGTGGCGCAGGAGATGCTTGGGCTGCAGTACCATCTGAGCTACGGAATCCAAACAATCCGGGTGCGGGCATTCAACCATACGGGGCCCGGGCAGAGCAAGCGCTTTGTCGCGCCCGCGTTTGCCAGCCAGATCGCGGCGATTGAGGCCAGGCAGCAGGAGCCCGTGGTCAGGGTGGGCAACCTGGAGGCCCGCCGGGACTTCACCGACGTACGTGACATTGTGCGCGCCTATCATCTCTTGATGCTCCACGGCGAACCGGGCGAGGTCTACAACGTCGGCAGCGGAACTGCCCACAGCATAGATGAGCTGCTGCACGCGCTGCTGGGTCTCAGCGAGGCGGACATCCGCGTTGAAGCCGACGCGCAGCGCATGCGCCCGGTCGAGGTACCGGTGATCGTCTGCGACCCGACCCGCCTGCGCAGCACAACCGGGTGGGAGCCTGCGATCAGTTTTGAGCAGTCCATGGCGGATGTGCTCAACGACTGGCGCGAGCGAATAAGCCAATCATAGGAGAAACAGCTATGCCCAAAAAGGCGCTGATTACCGGCATCACCGGCCAGGATGGATCGTATCTGGCCGAGTTTTTGCTGGGGAAAGGGTATGATGTCTACGGGTTGGTGCGCCGCACCAGCACAATCAACTTCGAGCGGATCGGGCACATTCAAGACCGGATAACGCTTCTCTCCGGCGATCTGCTTGACCAGACATCGTTGATCAATGTGCTGCGCGACCATCGCCCCGATGAGGTGTATAACCTGGCCGCACAGAGCTTTGTGCCCACATCGTGGGAGCAGCCGGTCTTCACCGGGGAAGCGACCGCCTTGGGCGTGACCCGCATGCTGGAGGCGATCCGCACCGTGGATCCTGAGAACATCCGCTTTTACCAGGCATCGAGCTCGGAGATGTTCGGTAAGGTGCAGGAAGTGCCACAACGCGAAACAACGCCCTTCTACCCGCGCAGCCCGTACGGTGTGGCAAAAGTCTACGGCCATTGGATCACGGTCAACTATCGCGAGAGTTTCGGGCTGCATGCGACCAGCGGCATCCTGTTCAATCACGAGTCGCCGCGGCGCGGCTACGAGTTCGTGACACGCAAAATCACCGACCACGTGGCGCGGATCAAACTGGGCCTGATCGACACGCTGCCGCTGGGCAACCTGGAAGCCAAACGCGACTGGGGCTTTGCCGGGGACTATGTTGAGGCGATGTGGCTGATGCTCCAACAGGACGAACCGGACGACTATGTGGTGGCCACCGGGGAAACCTGGAAGGTGGAGGAGTTCGTCCAGTATGCGTTTGAATACGTTGACCTGGACTGGCATGATTATGTTGTGAGGGATGAGCGCTTCTGGCGACCGGCTGAGGTCGATCTGCTGGTGGGCGACGCCAGCAAGGCGGGTGAGCGCCTGGGTTGGGAGCCTCGAGTCTCGTTCAAGGAACTGGTCCATATGATGGTGGACGCCGATCTCGAAAAACACAGCAAGGGAGCAGCAAACCAGTGACGTATCAGATCAAGTTCGGCACGGACGGCTGGCGGGGGCAGATCGCAGAGAATTACACATTCGACAATGTACGCCGCTGCGCACAGGGCTTCGCGGAGTATCTGCTGAAGCGCGGCGGGCAGGAACAGGGCGCGGTCATCGGGCATGATCAGCGCTACGGTGGCGAGCACTTCGCGGCGGCAGCAGCGGAGGTGCTGGCCGGGAACGGCATCAAAGTGAAGCTGACGGATGGCGCCACACCAACTCCTGTGATCTCGTTCAGCGTGAAGCATCACGGCGCGGCGGGCGGCATCAATGTGACGGCCAGCCACAATCCGGCGACGGACAACGGCTTCAAGGTGCGCGAGTCCACGGGCGGCGCGGTTGACCCCGAGGGCCTTAAGGAGATCGAGGGCAGCATTCCGCCCCTCGAAGACGTCAAGCGGATGAAGCTGGACGAAGCGCTTGACAGCGGCATGATCGCGTACTTCGATGCGACGGATGCGTACGTTGAGCAGGTCAAGACGCTGGTGGAACTCGCGCCGATCAGTGAGGCAGGCTACCACGTCGTCATTGACCCGATGTGGGGCAATGGCATCGGCTGGATGGACCGGCTGATCGGCGGCGGCGCGACCACGATCACTGAGATCCACAATGAGCGCAACCCGCTCTTCCCGGATATGCAGCGCCCGGAGCCCATCCCGCCGAATGTGGATACGGGCCTGCAGACGACGATCGACTCAGGCGCGGATGTGCTGGTCATCTTTGATGGCGACGCCGACCGCGTCGGGGCAGGCACGGAGAACGGTGAGTTCATCAACCAGCTGCAGATGTACGCCCTGCTGGCCTTATATCTGCTGGAAGTGCGCGAACAGCGCGGGCCGATCGTCAAGACGGTGAGCACGACCACCATGCTGGAGAAGCTCGGCGCGATCTACGATGTGCCGGTGCACTCAACCGGGGTCGGGTTCAAGTATGTGGCGCCGAAAATGATCGAGACGGATGCCATGATAGGCGGCGAGGAGAGCGGTGGATTCGCGTTCCGCGGGCATGTGCCTGAGCGCGATGGCCTCGTAGCCGGACTGTTCCTGCTGGATCTGATGGTGCAGAAGAACAAGAAGCCTTCCGAACTGCTTGACGAACTGTGGGAAAAGGTCGGGCCGCACTACTACAAGCGCGTCGATACCCGCCTGCGCAGCCCCGAGCGCAAAGAGGAGTATCGTTCCACGTTGGAGGCCGCACAGCCTGAAACAGTCGGCGGCCTGAAGGTCACCGATAAGGTCACGATTGACGGCTATAAGTTCGTGCTGGAGGACGGCGGCTGGCTGCTGGTTCGCTTCAGCGGAACTGAACCCCTGATCCGTGTGTACTGCGAGACGACGCACGAGGACAAAGTCGACGACATCATCGATGACGGTATGCGCATCGCAGGCATTGAGGACTGATTGAGACGGGTGGGCCCTCCATGAGCGGCCCGCCCTTTTACCATCATGATTGACACACACTGTCACCTGGATTTCGATCACTTCGACGAGGACCGTGAGCAGGTCATCGCCCGCGCGCTTGAGGCCGGGCTCACAGCGATGATCACCATCGGTGTGGACCTGGCAACCAGCCAAAACGCCATCGCGCTGGCAGAGGCGCACGACGCCGTATACGCAACGGTAGGCATCCACCCGAACAACGTGGCCTCCGCAGGGCTCACCCTGGAAGAGACCATAGGCCGGCTGCGCGATCTGGCGGCCCATCCGAAGGTTGTCGCCATCGGGGAGTGCGGCCTGGACTACTATTGGGACAAAGCGCCGCGTGACCAACAGGCGGAGTGGTTCACCGCGCAGCTTGACCTGTGCAGTGAACTGGCTATGCCGGTCGTAATCCACAACCGCGAGTCGACGGACGATGTGCTCGCGGTCTTGCAAGCCTGGCGTGAGGGTGACGACCGGCCACTGCCGGGCGTGCTGCACTCATTTTCCGGCACGTGGGACGAGGGCGCACAGGCCGCTGCAATGGGCTTCTTTCTGGGGATCACGGGGCCCATCACATTCAAGAACGCCTCACGCAACCGGCGGATCGCGGCGAACCTGCCCGCTGACCACATGCTGATCGAGACCGATGCGCCCTTCCTGACGCCGCATCCACACCGGGGAGAGCGCAACGAACCGGCCTATGTACGTTTTGTGGCGGAGCGCATCGCGGGTGTGCGCGGCGAATCCACGGAGGCGGTGGCTGAGCAGACGACCCGCAACGCACGCCGCCTGTTCCGGTTGGGGGATGCCGGTTGAATCCGGTATAATTCCGGGCCGCTATGAGCCTGTCCATCATCATCGTCAGCTGGAACGTGCGCGACCTTCTACGCGACTGTCTCGCCTCCGTATACCGTGAGGCGGTGCCGGGCATGGAGGTGATCGTTGTCGATTCCGGGTCGGCGGATGGTTCAGCGGCGATGGTCCACGAGGAATTTGCGCAGGTGCGGCTCATCGCGCTGGAAGAGAACGTGGGCTTCAGCCGGGGCAACAACATCGGGATTGAGGCGGCAAGCGGCGATATGCTGTTGCTGCTCAACCCGGATACCGTCGTGGTGGAGGGCGCACTGACAGCGTTGGTGGCCACCATGAACGCCCATCCGGAGGCGGGTGTGGTCGGGCCGATGCTGCTCAATGAGGACGGCAGCGTACAGCCCTCACGGCGGCGGTTCCCGACGCTATGGACAGCCTTCTTTGAAAGCACATGGCTGCAGAAACATGCTCCGCGCCGGGTGCTCGACCACTACTATGTGCGTGATCGTTCAGACGACGAAGCGCAGCCGGTCGACTGGGTGCAGGGGGCGGCGTTCGTGGTGAGACGGGCCGCGGTCGAGGCAGCCGGTTTGCTCGACGAAGGCTACTTCATGTACTCCGAAGAGATGGACTGGCAGAAGCGCATCCGGGAGGCGGGCTGGGATGTGCATTATGCGCCTGCCGCGCGGATCGTGCATTTTGGTGGCAAAAGCAGCGATCAGGTGCGGGCACAGCGCGATATCTACTTCCACACCAGCAAGATCCGCTATTTCCGGCTGCACCATGGGGCATTCGCGGCGGGCGTGCTGCGGCTGTTTTTGCTGGCCAGCTACGTACACCAACTGCTGTTAGAAGGCCTCAAGGGCGCACTGGGCCACAAGCGTGCCATGCGCCGCGAACGGGTGGCCGCCTACTGGCAGGTGCTGCGGTCAGGGTTGAAGTGATGCGGATCGGCATGGTGACGGGCGAATATCCACCGATGCAGGGCGGCGTCGGTGCGTTCACGCGGGAGGTGGCGCGGGCTCTGGTTGGCTGGGGCCACGAGGTGCACATCTTCACACGGGAGGGCTGCCCCGGCGAAGACAACATCCGTGTGGAGGCAGGCGTCGGTGAACGCTGGACATGGGCAGCCAACAGGCGGATCGCAGCGTGGGCTGAGTCCATGGACGTGGTCAATGTGCAGTTCCAAACGGCTGCCTATGATATGCATCCCTCCATCCACTTTTTGCCGGGGCGCGTCGATCCACCCGTCGTGGTGACGTTTCACGATCTACGGGTGCCGTACCTGTTTCCCAAAGCCGGGCCGGTCCGCGAGTGGAGCGTGCAGCGGCTGGCACAGCATGCGCATGGCGTCATCGCGACGGACCGGGCCGATGAAGCGCGGCTGCTCGCGTGGGGGGTTGAGCCGGTCCGCTGGATCCCGATCGGCAGCAATGTGACGACCACCCCACCATCAGGCTGCACCCGCCACGGATGGCGGGCCGAACGCAGTATTCCGCAGGACGCGCTGCTGATCAGCTATTTCGGCTTTCTGAACGAGAGCAAGGGCGGGCTCGATCTGGTGGAAGCACTGGCTCGCCTTGTCGCAGCTGGGATCGATGCGCATCTGGTCATGATCGGCGGCCGGGCTGGTTCCAGCGACCCGACGAACTCCGGGTACGGGCGGCAGGTGGATGCGGCCATTGCAGGGCATGGCCTGACGGACCGCATCCATTGGACGGGGTTCGTGGCAGACGAATGGGTCTCGGCGGCGTTTCTGGCCAGCGACGTAACCGCCCTACCCTACCGGGATGGTGTCTCCTTGCGGCGCGGAACCCTAATGGCAGCGCTGGCGCACGGACGGGCGATCGTCACGACGGAGGCACAGACGGACATCCCTGAACTCGACGGCGTGGTTGAGACTGCTCCGCCAGCGGATCCCGACGGGCTGGCCGACGCCCTTGAGGCTGTCTGGCGAGATCCGAAACGGCGCACCACTTTGGAGGCCGCCGCACGCAGCGCCTCTGGGCATTTCCGGTGGGATGTTATCGCGAGGCGGACCGCGGATTTCTTCACGGAGGTGCTGGGGTGAGCGACTGGCTGCGTGACAACCGGGACATCGCGGCGGTGATGGCGCTCTTCGCGCTGACGGCGAGCCTGTATGCGGTGTTCACTCCGCTGTTCGAGATGTCCGATGAGCTGTGGCACTATCCGATGGTCAAGACGCTGGCGGACGGCAACGGCCTGCCGGTACAGGACCCGGAAAATGTCGGGCCGTGGCGACAGGAAGGCAGCCAGCCGCCGCTGTACTATTATGCCGGGGCCGCATTGACCTTCTGGATTGACACGAGCGATATGGATGAGGTCCGGCGCGTGAACCCCCACGTTGACAACGGCGTGATCACGCCCGACGGCAACACCAATCTGATCGTGCACAACTTCCCACAGGAACAGTTCCCGTGGGGGGGCACAACGCTCGCGGTGCGGTTGGTCCGGCTGCTCTCCGTGGCGATGAGCACCATGACGGTCTACATCCTGTCTCTTATACACATCTGACGCTGCCGACG
>JAADYX010000414.1 GCA_010092885.1 Chloroflexota bacterium
ATGGTCGATTTATCATCGTCGTGCCAGTCTACGGTTATGGTCATAGCAAGTGTCCTTTCATATTATCAGTATACTCGCTAGACCCCCCCAGGATATTGCACAGTATTACATTTAGGTTACGGATGGGCGGGGCATGGGACCATACCCCGCCTACCCAGTTTAGCCGGGTTCGCCTACACGCACCACGACCGCCGCGGCGGTATCCCCGGCAGCGCAGCCCGTGAACAGGCCGTAGCCCCCGCCCTTGAGGGTCAGTTCCTCGATCAGCTCAATGACCAGGCGCATGCCAGTCGGGCCCTGCGGAAGCCCCCCGCTCAGCGAGCAGCCATAGTTGTTCATCGCGGCCAGATCGCCGCCCATGGTCCGCGCCAGATAGATATCGTTGACAGCGAACGGATTGTGTGTCTTGATCGCGCTGATGTCGTCGATGCTCAGGCCAGCAGCATCCAGTGCACGCTGCGCAGCAGGAACGGGTGCCATCGGCATGTGGCCTTTTTCTGCGCGGGCCTGCCCGAAGGCCAGCACCTGCACCTCGATGGACGGATCCGCGCTGAGCTCGGCAGCCCGATCTTTGGTGGTCAGCACGACCCCAGCGTTGCCATCCGCTGGATAGGTCTGCCCCCCGAAGGTGACCGAACCGTCCGGCTGTACGGGCTTAAGTTTGGCCAGCCCCTCAGCCGTTGTGGGGAAGACACCTTCGTCGCCAGTTACCGTCTCTCGGACACGGCCACGCTTGTCCTTCACCTCCACCGGTTTGACCATGTAGCGGTTGTGGAAGCCTTCCTCCAGGGCGGCTTCATATTGCTGGTGGCGCATCAGCACGACCTCGTGCTGCTCTTCGGTTGTGATCTCCTCACGGCGAGCGACGTTCTCCGCCGTATCGAGCATGGCCCCTCCGGCCCACGGGTCGCAGCCGAAGTTATCCCACACCCAGTTTTCACTGTCCGGTTTGCCACCAGGATTGGTCGGGTTGGGGTAGAGCATCTCCGGCCCGTTAGAGGTGCGGTCCGCGGTGACACACAGCACCGCATCGGAGACGCCCGTCTCGATCTCAAAGGCGGCGCTGCCCATCACGCGCGCGGAAGTGGCGCATGCCTGGTTAACTGTCGGGCCACTGATGCCCTCTGCACCGATCAGACCGGCCAGCCACGCCGCCCCGTAGAACGAGTTCAGCGCGGGCACCGTCATGCCGAGGTGCAGCGCATCAAACAGGCCCGGGTCGATGCCGCGTTCATCAAGGCGCTGGCGCCCCACCTCCGCGGCGAATTTCAGCGGGTGCAATGTCGAGAAGCTGCCCTGCCACTTCACAAACGGGGTGGACCAGTACGCGCCATATGGGATATAAGTTCGCTGCATATCAGGCTCCTATCGTCACGCCGCCGTCCACCCAGATGACCTGCCCCGTGATGTAACTGGCCTCATCACTGGCCAAAAAGGCATGCACGGATGCGATCTCTTCCGGGTCGGCGAGGCGGCTCAGGGGGATGCGTTCCAACAACCCCTCCATGATGTTCTCGGGGATGCCGGCTGTCATCGGGGTTTTGACACCGCCGGGCGCAATGCAGTTCACGCGGATGCTGTAGCGGGCCCACTCCAGCGCGAGGGTGCGCGTCAGGCCGATCACACCGGCCTTGGAGGCGGCATAGTTCGCCTGCCCGATGTTGCCCCGCGCTGCGACAGACGCCGTGTTGTTGATGCTGCCGCCACCGTGGCGCATCATGGCGATGGCGGCGGCCTGGCTCATCAGGAAGGTGCCTTTCAGGTTCACGTTGATCACCGCGTCCCACTTGTCATCGGACATCAGACGCGGTTCGCCGTCCTTGATGCGGGCTGTCAGACCATCGCGCACGATCCCGGCGTTGTTGACCAGCACATCCAGCCGGTCGTGGGCCTCCACCACCTGGTCAACAATGGCCTGCGCCTGCTCGCGGTCGGCGACATTGCCTGTCACAGCGAATGCTGTATGCCCGGCATCCGTGATAAGCTGCACCGTCTCATTGATGCCCTCCTCATTGATGTCGGCGGCGGCGACAGTGGCCCCCTCTTCGGCAAAACGGAGGGCGGTCGCACGGCCAATGCCGCTCCCCGCCCCGGTGATCAATGCGACTTTTCCGTCAAGCTTCATGGCTATTTATTCTCCGTTCCGGGCCATCATCAGGGTCCACTGGCCTTCAATCACGTTGTCGCCGTTCTGGTTGACAACTGCCGTATCGAACTTCACGATGCCGCGATCCGGCTTGGAGGTCTCACGCTTCTCGGCGACCGTCAGCTTGAGGTGCACCGTATCGCCGAACTTAACCGCGCCGCGGTACTGGATCAACTGCTCCATCAGCGCGATGGTGGTTCCCTCGAACACGCCGGTCCAGTTGGCCATGCCCGTCGCCATAGAGATGACGAGCATGCCGTGCGCAATGCGCTCTCCGAACGGCGTCTGTTCGGCGAACTGGGCATTTGTATGCAGCGGGTTGAAGTCGCCGGAGAGCCCGGCAAAGGTCACCACATCGCTCTCGGTAACGGTCCGTGCCTGGGAGACGAACTCATCGCCCAGGTTGAACTGCTCGTAGTGCAGCCCACGATTCATCGATCAACAGCTCCTCATGATTGGTGTAGGGTCAAAGGGCTCGTCCGATCCGCTCACCTTCGCGGATGGCGATGCTCACATTACGAGGGGCCACGGCGTCACCGCCTGTGTACACCTCGGGGACAACGGATTCAAGCTGCTCGGCCAGCGCGCTGTGGCTCATCTTGCCACCCGCGATGACCAGAGCATCCACCGGGGCCAGCGGCCTGACCTGCTGGCTGAATACGTTCAAAGTCAGCACCATGTCGTCACCGCTTTCGATGACGGTGGTTTCTGCCACGCATTCCACCGGCGGATCCATGGCTCCCAACCGCGCCCGCAGGGAGACAAGGCTGGGCGGATCGATGTGGAACCCGACGGTCGGGGTGGGGGCCAACCAGTACACAGTGTTGCCGCGCTCAGCGAGGGTTTCCACCAGGGCGGCCCCCTCATAGCGCACACCTATATCCAGCAGCACCACACGCTGATCACGCGGGCCGCCGTCTTGCAACACCTGCCACTCATCGAACACCGGCAGGCTGCCCTTTGCGGCAAAGGGCAGCGGCCCAGGCCCTGATCCGGTTGCGACTACCACAGCATCGGGGTTATCGGCTCCGATGAGGGCGGCGGTGGCTTCCGTGTTGAGCCGCACGGTGACGCCCAACTGCTGCACCCGGTCGATCAGGTGCGCGACGATCTGGCCCCATTCGGCATGGCCGGGTGCACGTGCCGCGAAGCGAACCTGCCCGCCGAGCTCATCCGCTTTCTCGATCAGGGTGACTGTATGGCCGCGCATGGCAGCGACCTCCGCCGCCTTCAGCCCCAGCGGCCCACCGCCGATGACGATCACCCGTTTGGGTGTTTGGGCGGGAGTCAGCGTCTCGACACCGAGCGTCTCCTCAAAACCTGCCGCCGGATTGTGCACGCAGCCGATAGGGAGGTTCTGCGCCAGGCGGCCCACACATTCCTGGTTGCAGGCTACACACGGGCGGATCTCGGCGGTGCGGCCCTCCGCCACCTTGTTGACCCAGTGCGGATCGGTGATCAGCTGGCGAGCCATGCCCACCAGATCGGCCTGACCTGTTGCCAGGATGGCTTCGGCCTGGTCCGGTGATTTGATGCGGCCAAAGGCGATCACAGGTAGGTCAACCGCCTGCTTGACCGCCGCCACCGACTCCAGCGCAAATCCCTCAGCGAAGGTCATTGGCCTGTCTCTTATACACATCTGACGCTGCCGACGAAGGC
>JAADYX010000415.1 GCA_010092885.1 Chloroflexota bacterium
GGTCGCGCTCAAGCGCGGCGAAGCGCACCTGGCCGGGGCACACCTGCTTGATCCAGAGACCGGCGACTACAACCACAGTTACGTCGAGCGCTATCTGCCCGGCGAGGATATGGTGCTGGTCACGCTGGTGGAGCGCGAGCAGGGCCTGATCACCGCGCCGGGCAATCCGCTGGGCATTGCGGGCATCGCCGACCTGGCGCGCGTGACGTACGTCAACCGGCAGCGCGGCGCGGGCACACGCATCCTGCTGGACTATGAGCTGGAACAGGCGGGCCTGACCCCGGAACAGGTCAGCGGGTACGAGCGCGAAGAGTACACGCACCTCGGGGTGGCGGCGCAGGTGGCCAGCGGCACCGCCGACTGCGGCCTCGGGGTGCGCGCGGCGGCCCGTGCCTTGGATCTGGGCTTTGTGCCGGTCGGCAGTGAACGCTACGATCTGGTCATCCCGCGCACCCACTACGATTCCGATCTGCTTGCGCCGCTGCTCGATCTGCTGCACGATGCACAGTTCCGTGAGGCGGTGGGTGCCCTGCCGGGATATACCGTCACACAGATGGGCACGAGGAGAGACACGCCATGAAATCCCAATTCTTCGATCTGGTCGCGCCGGAAGAAGCCCGCCAACGGCTGCTGGCGCACATCACGCCGCTGACGGAAACCGACACGCTGCCCGCTTACCAGGCGATGGGCCGCGTGCTGGCCCACGCCATGCGCTCGCCGCAGGTACTGCCCACCTTCCGGCGCTCCACGGTGGATGGGTTCGCCGTGCGCGCGCAGGATACCCACGGCGCCAGCGACTCGCTGCCCGCCTATCTGGCGATGGCCGGGGAGGTGCCGATGGGCGTCATCAGTGAGCAGGTGCTGCAACAAGCACAGGCGATCACCGTGCACACCGGCGGCATGATCCCCGACGGCGCCGACGCCGTCGTGATGATCGAGGACACACAGCAGGTCGGTGACGACGAGATCGAGGTGCGGCGGACAGTCGCCGCGGGCGAGAACGTGATCAACGTGGGTGAGGACATCAACGAAGGCGACCTGATCCTGCCCGCCGGGCACCGCCTGCGCGAACACGACATCGGTGGGCTGTTGGCCGTCGGCCTGACCGAAGTCGAGGTGGTCGCGCGCCCACGGGTGGCGATCTTCTCCAGCGGGGATGAGGTCATCCCCCCACAGCAGGAGCCGCTGCCCGGCCAGGTCCGCGATATCAACAGCTACACGCTGGCCGCCCTCGTCGCTAGGATGGGCGGTCAGGCCGTGCTGGGCGGCATCCTGCCGGATGACTATGAGGCTATCCGGGCGCGGGTGTCGGCTGCGTTCAAGGACGGCGCGAACATGATCGTGCTCTCGGCGGGCAGCAGCGTCAGCGTGCGCGATAACACCGCGCGGGTGCTCGACGCCCTCGGCGATCCGGGTGTGCTGGTGCACGGCATCGCGACGCGCCCCGGCAAACCGACCATCCTCGGAATGGCAGGCCGCGTGCCGCTGATCGGCCTGCCGGGCAATCCGATCAGCGCGTTTGTGCAGTTTATGATGATCGGGGTGCCCGCGTTGAGTGCGCTGCAGGGGGCCGCCCCCCGCCCGGCTGAGGTGCTGCGCGCCCGGCTGACGACCAACGTGCCCAGCATGGCCGGGCGTGAGGATTACGTCCCGGCAAAACTGCTGCCCGGAGAGGACATCCCCCGGGCGGAGCCGATCTTCTTCAAGAGCAATCTGATCTTCAAGCTGGTGGAGGCCGACGCCCTGGTCAAGATTCCGCTGGACAAGGCCGGTCTACAGGCGGATGCGCTGGTTGAGGTGCGCCTGCTATAGGATGCCCCACACCTTAACCATGCCATCCGCCCCGCCGGAAACAAGCGCGCGCCCATCCGGGGAGAAGTGCAAGGAGCGCACCTCATCGGTGTGGCCCTCCAGCCGGGCGATCAGTGCGCCATCCTCCACGCGCCACAGCACAATGGAGTGATCGCGGCTGCCTGAGGCCAGCAGCGTGCCATCGTTGGAAAAGGCGACAGCGTGCACCGTTTCCGTGTGGCCGAGCAGCCGGTGCAGCACCTCACCATTTTCCAACCGCACGACGGAGACCGTCGAGTCGCGCCCGCCTGTGGCAACCAGCATGCCATCCGGTGACGAGGCCACTGTGTAAATCGGCCCCTCGTGGATCGCCTCGTCGAGCACGATGCCCAGGCCCGGGTCGTTCACGGAGCGCACCCGCAGGTGGCCGTTGTTCATGCCGCAGATGAGCAGCGGTTCGCCGGGGGCGAAATCCAGCGCGGTCACGGGGCGGCGGTCGGACTCACGCACGACGGCGATGCGCTTGCCGGCGGGCAGCGCCCACAGCGTCAGGAAGTAGCCGGAGGCTGTCGCCAGGATGCGGGCGTCGTGGTGGGCAAAGGCCATCGCGCGCACCTGGCTGGTCTGCCCGGCGATGACGCCCGCGTATTCGCCATCCGGCACCGTCCAGATCTTGATCAGCCCTTCCCACGTTCCGGCGAACATCAGCGTGCCATCCGGTGAGAAGATGGTGCTGCACACCCACGTTTGGTGATCGTCGATGGCGGCCACCTCAGCGTAGCCGGGCAGCTCCCACAATTTGACCGATTTATCGGTGGAGCCCGTGACGAGATAGTCACTCTCCGGCGAGAAGTCCAGGGCGAGCACCTGCCGTTTGTGAGCCGTGAACGTCGTTGAGTTGTGGATGAAGCGCGCATTGCCCGCCGTGATGACCGCCAGCGCTTCCGGGTCTTCATAGTCCGGCAGGGCTGTGTACAGTTCGTCCAGCAGCATAATCGCCGCATCCCAGTGATCGGTGGTCGCGGCGGCATAGGCAGACAGATAATGTGATTCAGCCGCCTGCAGGGTCTGCCCGAGCACGTTCAGCTCAAAGGCCTCGGTGTGCTCCGGCTCGTAGCTGAGCACCTGCCGGGTAACCTGCGTCAGCCCCTGCCAGTCGCCGATGGCCCGCGCCTCGCGCGCTTCGGTCATCAGGGCAGGGATGCGCTTTTCACCAAGTTCCTGCTCGATGCGGTACAGGCGCTCGATGACTTCACCCTGGGCACGCTGCGGCTGGATCTCGATCAGGCGGCGGTAGAGTTCGGCAGCCTGGGCCGGGTTCTGGCCTTCCATCATCAGGGCGTCGGCATACAGCTGGCTGGGGCTCTCGCTGCGGCCCCCGGCGACTGCGCGCGTCGTCTTGAAGCTCTGGCTGGTCGCGCGCGGCGCGCCGCCCTTGCCCCCGGCCCCTTCCGCACTGATGCGCGTCTCACCGAGCACGCGCCCCACCGCCGTGACCATCTCACTGGCGGAGGCATACCGCAGGTAGGCGAGCTTCTCCATCGCTTTATCGACGATGTCCTCCATGCCCGCAGGCATCTCGGCGTAGGCTTCCACCGAGGGAACGCGCCGGTTGAGGTGGCTTTCCATCCACTGTACATAGGTCGAGCCGTTGAAGGGCAGATCACCGGTCAGCATGGTGAACAACACCCCACCCAGCGAGTAAATATCGACGGCGGGCGTATACGGCACCCGCAGGAAAACCTCCGGCGCGCTGTAGGGCAGCATCGGGTCGGGGATGCCGGTCACCTCGATGGACAGCTGCGCCAAACCCAGATCCGAGAGGTACACGCTGCCCGCATCATCGCGCACAATCGTATCCGGCATAATACCGAAGTGGGTAAGCCCGTGCGCGTGGATGGCATCCAACGCGCCAGCCAACTGGCGCAGCACGGCCAGGGCTTCCTCCGGGCTCAGCGGCCCGGTCAGCCGGATGCGCTGCCCCAACGTACCGCCCGGCAGATAGTCACGGGCGATGTATGGCGTGCCGTTTTCCACCCCGTAGTCCAGGATGCGCGGCAGGTTCTGGTGTTTGATGCCCGCGATGACCTCCGCGCGCCGGAGAAACTCCTCCACCAGCGAGTCAGCCTGGTTGGTTAGAAAATGCGGGACCAGCAGGGTGGCATAGTGCCCCTCATCGGTGTGATAGGTGAGGTAGGTGGTGGTATCGCTGTCTTCACGCAGAATGCGAAGGATCTCGTAAGGACCAAAAGGGGCTGTATCTGTCATGGTTTCCCACTTCTGACTTTCTCTTGAATGGACGCCTGACGGCCCGACATTATGATAGTGCATGCGCCTAATAGTGCGTTAAGCGTTTGTTAAATGTTTGTTAAACATTAAAACACATCTGCCAATTGGTCAAAGGCCGGCAGCCTGGCATCCTTCTCTGACAGGATGCGGGCCGTGCCCGGCCACGTGATGCCCAACGCCGGGTCGTCCCAGCGGATGCCGCCCTCGTGATCCGGCGCGTAGTAGGCGTTCACCTTGTACGTGAGCAGCACATCGTCGGTCAGCGTGTAGAACCCGTGGGCGAACCCCTCCGGGATGTAGACCATGGTATGCGAGTCGGCGTCCAGTTCAATGGAGCCCCACTGGCCGTATGTGGGCGATCCGCTGCGGATATCCACGAACACATCCCACACCGCGCCGGAGAGCACCCGGATCAGCTTGGCCTGTGCGTGCGGCGGTTTCTGGAAGTGCAGCCCGCGCAGCACGCCCTGCTGCCGGGAAAGGGACTGGTTTTCCTGCACCCAGTCGCGCGCGATGCCGCACGCGGCGAAGCGGTCTTCCAGGTAGGTCGTCACGAAGTAGCCGCGTTCATCGCTGATGGGGTTCAGCGTGATCGCGTAGGTTCCAGCGAGTTTCAACGGCTTTAATTGCATCGGTCACCTCGGCCTCAAAAATACCAGCAGATGACCGATCTCTCAAACCAGCGACCGGCCCATCGCCGCAGCAATCCGCCGCGTTTGCTCCATCAGATCCGGGACCTGGCCCAGCCACAGGGACTGCGGCCCGTCGGAGAGCGCCTCCGGCGGGTTGGGGTGCACTTCCACCAGCAGGCCATCGGCACCGGCAGCCACCGCCGAACGGGCCGCTGCGATCACGAGATCGCGCCGCCCGGTGGCGTGGCTCGGGTCCCCGATGACCGGATAGGGCGACTCGAGGCGCGCCAGCGCGATCGCCGATGTGTCAAGCACGTTGCGGGTGGCATCATCAAAGCTGCGCACGCCGCGCTCGGCCAGCATAATGCGGTCGTTCCCGCGTGACTCGATGTGCTCGGCGGCCAGCAGCCACTCGCGCACCGTGGACATGAAGCCGCGCTTGAGCAGCACCGGCATCTCGGTTTCACCGGCGGCCCACAGCAGCGGATAGTGCTGCATGTTGCGGCTGCCGATCTGGATGATGTCGGCGTATTCCGCCACCAGCGGAATGTGTTCCACGCCCAGCGACTCGGTGATCACGAGCATATCGAACTCGTCGGCGACGGCCCGCAGAATCCGCAGGCCCTCTTCACCCAACCCCTGAAACGTGTTCGGCGAGGTGCGCGGTTTGTACGCGCCGCCGCGCAGTACCCGGACTCCGTGCTCGGCCAGAACCGCCGCAGCGGCGCGGGTCTGCTCGTAGCTTTCCACGGCGCAGGGCCCGGCCATCAGCACGACATCCGTCCCGCCGGCGGTCACGCCCTTGCCCAACGGGACCGGGCGCGTGTGTTTGTGTGTTGTGGTTTCTTCCATTACAGGCACGACCATACCAACCTTCCCTCTCATTCGACCGTGTGTGCGATGCTCAACTGCTCCGCCAGCGCCCTGCGGCTCACTTTGCCGGAGGCCGTCAGCGGGAATGCGTCCACAAAAACGATGTGCCGCGGCACCTTGTACCCGGCCAGCGAC
>JAADYX010000416.1 GCA_010092885.1 Chloroflexota bacterium
GGCGTGCGGTGCGTGCCGGCGACTTTGCCGAGTGGGTGTCGCCTGATATGGAGCGCTTCTACGAACGCGGAGTCCGCCATTTTGAGGTTCACAACGAGCCGAACCTCACCGCCGAAGGTTTTGGCCTCAGCTGGAACACCGGCCAGGAATTCGGCGAATGGATGCTGGAGGTAATCGGTGCCCTGCGGCCGCGCTTTCCGCAGGCACTGTTCGGGTGGCCGGGTCTCTCCCCCGGCCCGAGTGTGTCCGGCATCCGCTATGATGAGAAGCTCTTCTTGCGCAGTGCAGGCTCCCTGGTCCGCCAGGCCGATTGGATCGGCTGCCACTGCTATTGGCGCACCGAAGCCGACCTGCTCAGTGAACATGGCGGGCTGGGCTACCGCTACTATCGTGAGGAATACCCCGACCGGCTGCTGTTCATCACTGAGTTCAGCAATCCCGCGGCTGAAGTAGGCTGGACGACAAAGGGTGACCAGTACCGGCGCTATTACGAGCACCTGCGCTCCCAGCCCGGGGTGGGGGCAGCTTTCTCATTTGTGGTGTCCGCGTCGGCGAACTTTCCTCATGAAGTCTGGCGCCGTGAGGATGGCAGCCTGACCGGGATCGCACACGCTGTGCGCAGCCGCTCTTTTTGATCCGCCAGCACGACGTCGAGGAGTCTGATGACAAACCTACTGACCAATGCAGGTTTTGATGGTGATTTCCGTGATTGGAACGGCGACCCGCTGGTGCATGTGGCGGCCAGCTGGTTTCCGTACTGGGTCCGCCGCCGGGACTCCGATCCGGATTGGCGGAACCACCGGCCCGTCTACCGGGCGGTGGCGCGCGCCGCCGAACCGGCCCGCATCCACGAGGGGCTGCGCAGCCAGTCCTATGCTACGGACGCAGCCACCCACACCGCCGGGTTGATGCAGTTCGCGGATGTTACACCCGGCCAGCAGCTGCGCCTGGAAGTGTATGGTCACGCAGTGAGCTCAACAGACGCCGGCGCGGCCAGCAGCAAAAACCCGACCGATATGCGCATGCGCGTCGGGCTGGATCCGACCGGCGGCACCTATCCATTTGCGCCCCAGGTTGTCTGGTCTACGCAGGCCAGCCCAATCGACTCGTACAGCACGCCTTTCGTGGCAGAAGCTGCCGCACAGTCCAACCGGGTGACTGTCTTCCTGCACAGTGCGCCTGCCGAACCCCGTGCGCGTAACGCGGTCTACTGGGATTCGGCGTCCCTGACCGTGCTCCAAGACGTATCACCCGGCCCGGGCGATATCCCGCCTGAAGAGGACATCATGCTCGTTCTCTACAGTGAGCATCCAAATGTGGGGCGGCCGGTCTCCGTCTACGCGACGAGCACCCGCCCGTTGGAGAACATCAGTCTATCGGTAGGTGGGCCCAGCGGCAGGGTGACCAGCACCTTCCGAGGGCGCAGTCTTGGGGGGCGCGGTCACCTGTGGGCCTGGGAATTCATGCCGCAGCGTGAAGGGACCTACGCTGCTACCATCGAAGCCGATATCATCCATGCCGAAACTGCAGCCATCCACGTGCGTGCCACCGCCGATCAGCCGCCCGGCCCAGGTGAGCCCGAACGCGGTTCGCCCCGTGTCCAGTATCCGCGCACGTACATCCTGATGCCGCCTGACAGTGATCCCGAGTGGCTGCATGCTGTGGTCGACAGCGGCGTGTTGAGCCGCACGCAGTGGACCATGGGCTTCAGCGCCGATGACGCAGGTGTGGGCGATCTCGATGAGAGGCGTGTGTTGGTCGTCCGCCCGGATGCATGGCCCACACCGATTGTGGACTGGTTCAACGAGCACTATCCGGGGGTGGAGATCCGTCTGCTTGAGGCGCAGACTCCCGCCGCGCTGGTCGTTATGTTGCAGGCTCTCGCGCCCTGAGAGGCTATTCTCCGGCCAGCAGGTCGATCTCGGATACAAATACCTTGTACGCCCATCCCGAGGCGTACAGGCGGATTTCACGCACGACTACCGGGTGCTGTTCTTCAGGCAGCAGGCTCAACAGGTTGCCCGACTCGTACGTGTACCACGCATTGAGGTTCACACGTTGGTGTGCGGCCTGCATCTGGCAGGTCACACAGACGAGCGGCCATTCGTACAGCGGTTCGTGATAGCCGTAGAACCCGGTTATGAACTCCCGGATGCCCCCCTGTTGGTCCTGGTATTCCAGGCGCAGCATCAGCGGGCACTCACTGCCTTTCTCCCCACAAGTCGAAAGCGACTGCTCCTGAATGTAAAACGTCGCGCGCAGCTCCAGGTAGCTAAAATCGGAGATATCGAGGTTGAGGGTCTGTGCCAGGCCCGTCTCGCCGTGGTCGCGTAGGGCCGTCGCGAAGTTGCCCTGCGAGCGGTCAATCGCCACCGCACTGCGCCCCGCGAACTCCACACCATCGACGCGGCCAGCCGGTTCGTGAGTGTTGTACGATTGCCAGTGCTCATCAAAGCCGCGGTCGAACTGATTGTTCAGCACGAGCGAATACTCTGCGTCGTGGGGGCTGTCGTCGTCGCCGGGCACGGCGATGGTCTGGTTGGTTTGCAGCGTGATCGCGGCGCTGCGTTCGCCGTTGTATACGTGTGCCAGCCCCACCCGGGTGGTCAGGCGTGTTTCCTGGTCAATGCTGTCGATGATGTACTGTCCCGGCTCAACCATACCGATGGTCGCGTGGGGCGTCACCACAGTGATGCGGGTAGGGGGGCGGTTATGGTCCATCACCAGGATCTCAGTGCGCCCGTGGTCGCACTCCACCTCGATGGTGTACGGATCGCGGTTCAGCGCGAACCGCGGTGCGCTGGCACCCTCTACCCGCACATCGCTGTCCTCGACAAGTGCCATCGTCGCGACCGGGGTGCCCGTGCGTGGGTCGATGAACACCAGTGTTGCCTGTGCGGTTGAGTCCGTGATGACCTGTGAGCCGGTTTCCAGCACGCGCGCATCGGCCACAGCCAGCGCCTCGCCGGTGTTTGGCGGCCTGACCTGCACCGTGCCCCGTCCGACGACCACTTCGGTCACTAGGTCAACCTTCGACTGTGTGATATACCACTGTACACCGTATGCCACACCACCGCACACCAGCAGAAAGGCAGCAAAAGCCCCCAGCACAATGCGCCAGGCAGCGGTTTCGCGGCTGACTGCCGCGGCTGGGATATCTGCTGTGTCAGTGGTAACGGATGGTGAACCCATTGAACTCGCCGGTTGCTTCTTTCCATTCGCTGGCTACGTCCGTCACCCGTGCGGATGCCGGTCCTTCGTGCAGAAAGGCCAGGTAGTCCTCCAACGCGGGGGGCTCCCCCTCAGCGACGGTGAAAACCGAGCCGTCGGGCTCGTTGCGCACCCACCCGGTAACGCTCAATCGGTTGGCCGCGCGTCGTGCTGAAGCGCGAAAGCCAACGCCCTGCACCATACCTCTGACTGTAGCCTCAAGCCGTGAGTCTGCCATCTTTCTCCGCTTTTCACCACATGTTTACTGATAGGGCGTCGGGTCGTCGTCGGCAAGCGCCGCTCGATAATCCGCACGCCGGTCGCGCGGCTGCTGCGGCCAGACAAACAGCGCCGCGATGAACGCACTGATCGCCAGCACCACAATCCAACCGGTCGCCGCGCCCGATGTCCGTGCCTGCTCCCTGCGCGCATAGGCCAGCCATTGATCCCCGCCCAGCGAGTCAAGAACCACCGGGCAGTCTTCGCCGCGCGCGGATGCATCGAGGGCCGCGCGCAGCCCGTCACTGCCGTAAAGCGTGCGCACATACGCCGCCACGGATTGGCTCTGTGCATACGCCAACGATGCCTCATGCGGGGGCAGGGCGGTGAAGGATGTCGCGCACAGCGCATCAAGTGGCAGCGTCTCCCCGGAACGCAGCGCCTCCGCCAGCCGCTCGTCAAGGGCCGGATTCTCGCCCGTGCTCAGTGCGATGCCCTCGTCCAGCCAGCCGGGCAGCGGCTCTCCGCCGGATATATCGTGCAGCATCAGGTGGGCCATCTCATGGGCGATATCCCGCTGCAGGAGTGCATCGCCACCCGGCCCGACCGCCGTCAGCGCGATCCGGTGTTCCGGCAGAGCGTAAGCCGCTACCCAATCTTGGATCCAGGTGTTGTGGCTGCGCAGCGCCTGCGTGAACAGGCTGAGCTCCCCATAGACCACGAGAGTGTAGCGCGTCTCCGAGTCATGCCTGAGGTCTGCTTCCAGCATGGCCAGGCTTTCTTCCGCCCACGTCAGATAGACAACCGGATCAGCGGTGCCTGCCGCTGTCCACACGGTGACCCGCGGCCCCTGCGTTGTTTGCCAGTCCACCGCCGGCGTGATGTAGAAGTGAGTTTCCGGGGGCAGGTCGCGCACGGTGCCATCTGCCGTAGTGACTGTCCACGCTGCGGAGAGGCTCGCTGCCGGGGGCAGGTTGGCTGCATCGAGCACGTAGCGCAGCCCGTTCTCAGTGACCTCTGCCTGCCCATCGGCGATGACTGCCTCTGCCGCAGTCACCCGGAGCGAACCGCCAATCAGGTCTGCGTCTGCCACGCGGAAGGTGATCCGCTCACCGTACTGGATCTCTATTGAGGTGGTGCTCTGTGCCGCGGCGGGTGCCGCCAGCCAGAGCATCACGCCGAGGACGAGCCATTTACTCGTCGTCGCCAGCCAACGGATCATCGCTATCGAAGTCGAACAGCATGCTCGCAAAATTGCCGGTCATCAGCCCCGCCATGCTCATGGCTTCTTCGATGGCCTCCAGCGTCTCAGGATCGGTTTCCTCGTCGTAGAGTGCGTCGAGCGCCTCGGAGGCATCATCCCCGCCGATTTCGCCCAGCGACCAGATCGCGGCGTGCTTGATCTCGATATCGCCGCTGTCCAGCATGCCGATCAGGCGCGGCACAGCTTCACGGCAGGTCAGTTCACCCGCGGCCCGTGCGGCCTCAAATTGGATCTCGGGATCCTCATCGTCCAGAGCGGCCAGCACGTCAGCATGCCAACGTGGATTGGCACTGCGGCCCATGGCAAAGATCGCGCTGACTCGCAGCTTCTGCTCTTCGCTAATGTGTGCCTCCAGGATAATCGGTGCGACCTCCCTTCGCCCCGAAAAGGCAATAGCCTCAATCGCGCGCCGCTTGAGATCGACGGAGTCAGTTTCCTCAATCACGTTGAGCAGGGCATCTTCGACGGCGCGTGCGTCCTCCGGGTCGATCTCCTCGTATTCGCCTTGCAGCACAAACGCGCCCAGCGCCTGCGCAGCCGCTGTCCGCACCTCAATGTCCGTGTCTTCCACCAGGCGTTCGAGCAGCAGGCGCATGCACTCAGTTGAATCATCGGTCCACAGCGCGGCGATCGCGTGCTTGCGCACGCCCGGATCGGGGTCAGTCAGTCCTAACCGCGCGACCCGCCGGAAGTCGAGTTCGAATGCTTCCTCTGAAAGCGTAGCCAATCGCTGCATCAGGCTGCGACGGCGCGCTGTTGGCAGGCTCGGCCAGAATGCCTGAAGTGTCTTCAGGTCGTCATCCTCAATGTCAGACAGCAGATAGACAAGCGCCGAACGGATCGGCGCGTCCTCGTCCTTTTTTAGCTCATTCAACAGCTCGCTGAACACAGCGTATCCTCCTAGGGCACTACAAGGGGATCTACAATATCCAGGAAGATAAACACCACCATAAGGGCAAGCAGTGCCGCAAATCCGATGAAGTGCACCGTCATCTCATGTTCGGGTTTGACACGTTTACCCCGCACCACTTCGATCAGCACAAACAGAATCCGCCCGCCGTCCAACGCCGGGATCGGCAGCAGGTTGGTCACTGCCAACGCTACGCTGATATACGCCGTAAAGCGCACGATGGGCCACACGGCGTTTTCCTCGATTGACTCGGTGATCTGCTGGCCGCCCAACTGGCTGATGCCGACTACACTCACAGGCCGGAAATACCGCGCTGGTATCTCTTCCTGAACGATAAGCCGCGGCAGTTGGATGAACGTATTTAAAAATCCGGCCATCTCCGCGCTGGCCTGCCCGAGTGCCGCAAACGGCCCATACTGCTGAATCTCATAATTCTGCTCGATAATGATGCCCGTCGGGCCCTGCCCTTCCGGCGGATCCTCACGGGGTGTAATGGTCGTCGTGAGCGTTTCCCCGGCTCGCGTCAGTGTCACCAGGATGGGCTCGCCAGCGTTGGCGAAGATGTATTCCGTCAGATCGGTGGACTGGTCAACGGTGACATCATCCACCGCGGTGATGATATCGCCCGCCTGCAAACCGGCTTGCGCCGCCGGGGAGTCAGCCACCACCGTCTGAATGCGTGCGCCCGGCAGCGCAGATGGTGCGCCGAGCATGTACACGATGAACATCAGCACGAAGGCCACCACCATATTCATGAAGGCCCCTGCTGCCAGTACGCAGAACCGGGCAAAGGGCGGTGCGCTGGCCAAACCACCTTCCACATCCGGATCGTCCTCGCCTGCGGGCCGTACGAAACCGCCCAGCGGAATCCAGTTGAGCGTGAAGACGGTGCCCTTCCGCTCGAAGAGTGTGGCGGCCCGCGGCGGGAACCCGATACCGAACTCTTCCACCTTGATGTTGAAAATGCGCGCCGCCCAGAAGTGACCCAGCTCATGGAAGAGGATCAGCGGGCCAATCACCACGATAAACGCTAGCACAGCCAGCACAAAATTCGACTCAAACATACAACCATCCAATCACCCGGTAGCCAATACTGCCCTATCGCCCTGATACGGCATGCGAGAGTATACCGGTCTGCTTACCGGGGTTCCACCAGCAGATGCGCCGGGCCACCCGGATCGGCACGCCTCACACTGAGCACACCGGGTAGGGCGGCTGCCATCGCGGCGACGGAGTCTGCATATGCCGCTGGCGTCATCAGGTGTACATTGGGTCCCGCGTCAATTGTGAAGCAGACCGGCATGCCGTCGGCACGCCATGCCCGCGCCGCCTCGATCAGCCGCAGCGTGTCCGGCGTCCAGTAGATCAGCGCTGGCTGTGAGGTCATCATCACGGCATGCATCATCAATGCATCGTGCTCCACGACCTCGGCGAATGCCTCAAAGTCACGCTCAAGGATGGCCTGGCGGCAGGCTGCCAGCCTGCGTTCAGCATCCGCGATGCGCCCCGTTTGCAGTGGTGAAGTCGGTGCCAGCCTGTGCCCCCCGGTCGATCCCACGGCCTTGTGTTCCGTGCTGACGATGGCCACCACGTCAACCAGATCCCAGTGCTCGGGGGGTGCGATGGTTTCCGCGTAGGAATCCTCGTGCCTGTCCGCCGCCCACCACGCCACGAATCCACCCGGCACGGACCGGCTCGCCGAACCCGAGCCCAATCGCGCCGTCATGGAGAGGGTGCGCTCGTCCAGATCGAGCCCGGCGGCATCGCATGCGGCCAGCGTAAGGGCTGCAAAGGCCGATGCCGACGACGCAATCCCCGCCCCCGCCGGGAAGGTATTCTCCGACTCGACGTACGCCCGCTGCTTAAAGCCCGCCATCGCACGGATGTAGTCCAGATGGCCGCTCACGCGGTCCAGTGCCGCGCCAGTCTGCTCCTCACCGTTGAGGAGCAGCCGGTCGTCAGCCAGCGTCTCATCGAACTCGACTGTGGTTGTGGTATCCAACCCGGCCAGGTTCATGGAGATCGACCCGGTGACCGGCAGGCGCAGGTTCTCGTTGCGGTTGCCCCAGTACTTTATAAACGCGATATTGCTGTGCGCACGCGCTGTGCTCATGCGTAGATCTCAGTCCCTTCGCTGAAGCTTTCGTCGGTCAGTGCTGCGTTGATGCGCCCTGCCTGCCGCCCGGAGAAGATCCGCACCCGCAGGCCGGGCTGAGCCGCACACAGATCGAGCATCGTGTCGACCTTAGCTGCCATGCCGCCTGTAACATCAACCGCGCCGGATCCACCCAACGCCGCCGCGTACTGCCCGCGGTTCTCCGGATGGATTGCCTCGATCACGGTGCCATCGGCATCTATTACGCCGGGATAGTCGCCCGCCAGCAGAATACGGTCCGGGTTCAGCCGCTTAGCCAGGTACACAAACACAGCTTCCGTGCTGACAATAGTGCCGCCGCGCACCACGTCGAAGGCCACGTCCCCATGCGTCACCCCGATCAGCCCGTTGGCCACTGCCGTCTCAAGGACCGTATGGTCCATCGCCTCCAGGCTGCCATCGCTGCACCGCGCCGATGCCGAAGGGGATACGCCCAGCACCGGCACACCGGCCTCCAGCCACGCATCGAGCACAATCTGGTTCAACCGCCGCGCGACTGTTGCCACCTCCGCAAAGCCCCGCCACTGCGCGGCAGTCCGCACACCCCCCATCGTGCCGTGGGGGGGTGCCGCGCTGTGACCAAAACTCCCGCTGCCGTGCCCGACCACCTACCGGAGGTCGGGTCGCTGCGTTCGCGCAGCGCTGATCGCCTGGCCCAGGCGCTCGATCACGTCCGGTCGAGGCGTCAGTGGTGTGTGCTTGTCCGTGA
>JAADYX010000417.1 GCA_010092885.1 Chloroflexota bacterium
AGATGTGTATAAGAGACAGGCTCAATGATCGCCGGATCCAGCTGGGCAGTGGGCAGCTCATCGATGATCTCCTGCCGGGAGCGCACTTCGGAGAGCGTCAGCCCGATGATCAGCACGGGGACGGTCACGATCAGCCCCGCGATGGGCCCGGCCACGCCGATATCAAACTGGATCCGGCGGTTGGGGGCCGGTTCGCGCATGGCGATCACAGCGCCCAGCGTGCCGAGGATGTTGATCGGCAGCGGGATGAAGAAGGGCGGGGTGGTATCCACCTTGTGGCGGCGCGCCATCAGGAAGTGGCCCATCTCATGCGCGCCGAGGATCCCCAGCAGGGACCCGGCATAGAGCACGCCCATCATCAGCGCGTCGTTGAACTGTTCGGTTGTGGGGATCTGCGCGTCGGGGACACCCTCAACGGCTGCCCCCATCTGGAGGGCCAGCGCCTGTAGGAAGGGCACCGGCAGCTCATCGCTCATGTTGGCACCCACAAAAAACACGCTGATCAGCGTGACGATGAACAGCAGGATGGGCCCCCAGGGGATGCCATAGTCCTCCTGCCCGAACACCCCGGGGAGCGCGTCGATCACGACGGTGCCCTCGTCCTTGTACATGCGCGGCGTATACCCGAACTGCTCGTAGACGGGCCGCAGTCTGTCGAAGGCCTTGTCGGCGGGCAGGGTCAGTTCGCCGCGTGCGCGCAGGGGCGTGTCGGTGCCGTCCCGCGTGATCGATTCAATGGTCATGACTTCTTCAAGGGCGCGGCGCAGGGTCTCGAATGCGCTGCCCGCCTGCTGCATCTCTATCATAATGTCCTCAATCCGTCTCAACTCTGGCCTGATTGTAGCGCAAACCGGATGAACGTCACCCCCGCAGGGTGTCACCCCTCATCTGGTAAGACCGCGGCGGATATTCCATACTAAGGTTGTAAATATTAGACGATCCGCCGGGCACCCGGCTTGAGACAGGACAAACAACCATGTTTGATGCAGCCATTCGCGACGACTTCCCTACGTTGAGCCGTGAGGTGAAGCCGGGGGTGCCGCTGATCTATTTGGACAGCGCCGCCACCTCCCAAAAACCGAACGCCGTCATCGACGCGATGACCGACTATTACCGCCGGTACAATTCCAACGTGCACCGCGGCATCCACACCCTCAGTGAGGAGGCCACCGCCGGGTATGAGGGCGCTCGCCTGAAGATCGCGCGCTTCATCAATGCGCCCAGCGAGGCGGAGGTCATCTTCACCCGCCACACCACCGAGGCGATCAACCTGGTGGCATGGACCTGGGGGCTGGAGAACCTCGGGCCGGGCGCTGTGCTGTTGAGCACGCAGATGGAGCACCACGCCAACCTGGTCCCCTGGCAGATGCTCGCCGCGCGCACCGGGGCCACCCTGCGCTACGTCCCGGTGACGCCCGACGGCATGCTCGATCAGGAGGCGTACACGCGCCTGCTCAACGAGGAAAACGTCAGGCTGGTGGCCTTCTCGCACATGTCCAACGTGCTCGGCTCGATCCAGCCCGTCAAGGCGATGGTCGCTGCCGCCCATGCCGCCGGGGCGGTCGTCCTGGTTGATGGCGCGCAGGGCGTGCCCCATCTGCCGGTGGATGTGCAGGCCCTCGACGCGGACTTCTACGCCTTCTCCGCCCACAAGATGCTCGGCCCCACGGGGATCGGGGTGCTGTACGGCAAACGCGCCCTGCTGGAAGCCATGCCGCCGTTCATGGGCGGGGGCGATATGATCAAGAAGGTGACGCTGGAAGGCACCACCTACAACGAGCTCCCGTGGAAGTTCGAGGCGGGCACGCCCGCCATCGCGGAGGCGATCGGGTTGGGGGCCGCGGTTGACTATCTGGAGGGCCTCGGCATGCAGGCCGTGCACGCGCACGAACAGGCGATCACCAGCTACGCGCTCGAACGGCTGGCCGAGGTGCCGTTCGTGGAGATCGTCGGCCCGCCCACCGCCGAACAGCGCGGCGGCGTGGCCGCCATGCTCGTCGATGGCGTGCACCCGCACGATGTCTCCCAGCTGCTCGATGGCTACGGCATCGCGATCCGGGCGGGCAAGCACTGCGCCCACCCCATCCACGATGTGCTGGAAATCCAGCCGACGGCGCGGGCCAGCTTTTATATCTACACCGTGCCGGAGGAGATCGACGCGCTGGTGGAGGGCCTGTATAAGGTCAAGGACTTCTTTGGGTAAGGGGCTGGCCTCTCACTCACAATGCACACACGAGACAATCAGCAGGAGCCAGCTATGGACGACCTCTATCGCGAACTGATCATGGACCACTACCGCAGCCCGCGGCATGCCGGGCTGCTCGCCCCACACGATATTTCCTATGAGGATGAGAACCCGCTGTGCGGCGACCGCATCCACCTGACGCTGCGCGTGGATGCCGAGGGCATCATCACGGCGGTCGGCTGGGAGGGCGACGGCTGCGCGATCAGCCAGGCGGCGGCCAGCCTGCTCTACGAGGATCTGGTCGGCAGGCCGCTGGACTACGCCAAGAACCTCACCGCCGAAGAGGTGCTCGAACGGGTGGGGGTGGCGCTGAGCCCGGTGCGCGTCAAGTGCGCGCTGCTTAGCCTGAAGGTGCTCAAGGCGGGTGCCTACGGGTTGGACCAGAACGGCACATAAACGGGCGAACCCCGCAGCTGTGGGCTGCATCAGCCACCTCTGCGTTGAGCAAGATGGGAGGCGGGTGCTACCGGGCTCGCGCGAATTCCACGGCCTCATCGTTGACACGGCCCAGCCCGAACACCAGCATATCCAGCAGGTAGTTCTGGTAGAGCTTCCACGGGGGGCGCGTGCCCTGCTTGGGCAGCTGATCGATGGCGCGCTCGATGTACCCGGAGGTGAAGTCAACGAAGCGGTCGCGCTCCACATCGTCACTCGCGCGCGGCGTGACGTGCGTATACCCGTGGCGATCCATGTAGTTGAGCAGGCGGCACACGTAGCGCGCGGTCAGCTCGCACTTGAGCGTCCATGAGGCGTTGGTGTAGCCGAAGGCGAACGCCATGTTGGGGATATCGCTGTACATCGCGCCCTTATAGGTCAGCCGGTCCGCTGAGTCCATCGGCTGGCCGTCCACGGTCAGCTGAGCGCCGCCCAACACCTTGATCGCCAGCCCGGTGGCCGTCACGATGAGGTCCGCTGCCAGCTGCTCGCCGGAGCGCAGGCAGATCCCGTCCGCGGTGAAGTGCTCGATGTGGTCGGTCACAATGGATACCTGCCCGGCGTTGATCGCGTTGAACAGGTCGGAGTCCGGCACGATGCACAGGCGCTCATCCCACGGGTTGTAGCGGGGCGAGAAGTGCGTATCGACGTCGAAGTCCGGGCCGAGCTCCTCACGGATCAGGTCCTTGATGCCCGCAGCGACGCGCTCAGGGCGGCGGCGAGCCACACCGTAGTAAAACCTGTCTCTTATACACATCTGACGCTGCCGAC
>JAADYX010000058.1 GCA_010092885.1 Chloroflexota bacterium
GCTCAATGATGATCAGGTCGCGTTTGGCGCGGAAGAAATCTGCATCCGGTGACGCGAACACGGGCAGCAGGTTTTCCATGGCAGAGCCGCCCGGTCCGCCCTCAACCATCACGATGGGGTCGGGCTGTTTGACCAGATCGCGGGCGGCCAACAGCGCGAAGGCCAGCTCGATCTGCGGGCCGCCGGGGTCAGCGTGGTCTTCCGGCACACGGATTGTGCCACAGGTCACACCGCTGGCCCCTTCGGGCAGGTCAACAGGGCAGCCGGTGGTGGTTACATTGGCGTTAAACGGTGAACAGGCGCTGAGCATCGCTACAACAAAAAAACAGATCCAAACAGGTCGCATACCAATCCTCCTCTGTTCACTCTACGGATCGATCCCACGGCGGGTTGCAGCCCGCTAATGGGCGCTATTCAACAGCCCGTGAGGTCGAGATGCCTCTCAAGGAGGGTGCGGTCTTCCGGTCTGTGGGTATGCCTGAGCTAAACGTTGATCCTTCGGGTGCCGGATGCGGGCCCATGGTCAACCCTCAGGGCGATCACCACCGCGGGCGATCCCGGTACTCACGCAGCGAATACAGCGACGAGAAGACCACCACGCTGATCATGGCGAAGATATAGCGCATCAGCACGTTGATGAGTTCGAACCACGCCGTGAGCGCTTCCACGGCCTCAGGCCGCTCGAGCACGGTGGCCACGCCCAATCCAATCCCCGGCAGGATCAGAGTTACCGCGGCCAGCGCACTCAGGCCGATCACGCTGCCGCGGTAGGCGTTCATCAGTTCGTGGGCCGCCTGCCGGAAGCCCCCTTCCTGCCGGGCGAGGTACAGCACAAACGGCCCGCCGATCATGACGGCCAGCAGCCCGGTTATGGCAAGGGCACCCTGCACACCAAGCAGCGCCATGGTCGAGGCGAGCATCAGGCACATAAACAGGATGCGCACCGGCACATGGTTCCAGTAGGCGGAGAGGATATCCGGCTCCGGACGGGCAGCCGCGGCGGCGGCGCGCTTGCGGTGTTTGATGTCTTCCATGTGCACGTAGGCATACCATTCCGCGGTGCGGTACCGGGTGGACTGCTGCGGTGCCTGCTGCACCCGTTGGAAGGCTGGCTCATCGGGCCATGTCTGCTTGAACCAACGCCGGAAGTGATCGTAATGGGCCCGCTTCTTCGGGTCACCGAGGATCTCATAGGCCTCGTTGATCAGCTTGAAGCGGGCTTCGGCATCGGGGGCTGGGTTGACATCGGGGTGGGTCTCACGCGCCAGCCGCCGGAAGGCCTTCTTAATGGCGTCCTGCGGTGCATCGGATGCAACGCCCAGTATCTTGTAGTAGTTGCGGCTGTAGTTCATCAGGCCGGGCCACGATCGCTTGCGTGTGCCCCTGATGATACCGGGTTAAGCCGCCCGGATTCTATTCGGCGTACAGACCCATCAGCTCTTCGATCAGCACCGGCTCAGGCGCACGCAGGATGAGCGTCTCGGTGTCGCCAGTGGACGCCGAGCACAGCAGTTCGCCGGCCTGCCAGCAGGTCAGATCGCCGGTATCCAGCGCGGGATCTTCCGTGCCGGACCAGCTGCGCGCATACGTCGCAAACACCGTGCGGAACTCCTCGGCCTCGGCGGAGTCATCCCACACGATGCGGACGATCAGCACCACGTCGCGCGCTTCATCGTTGAAGTAGACAGAGTAGCGGTCGCCGTCCCATCCATCCGCGCCGGCGCTGGCCCGCAGGAAGACCTCCTGCTGTAGGAAGTTGCGCAGCCCGAACTCACCCAGCTGGCTGGTGATCACCTCACGGTAGCCGGGCAGCACCGCTTCAGCCTCAACCAGAGTCACCTCTTGGGGCTCATCGCGATCCGTGAGGTACTTGTCCGGGTGGAGGATCTGCTCGGTGGAGGTGGGCGGGTCGGCGTAGAGCGCGTCGACCGCGGCAAAGCCGCCTGTCCGGTAGACGGCTTCCACAAAAGTGTACCCCTGCTGGTAAGGGAAGATCAGCTCGTTGAGCATGAACAGCGGGATGTCCTGGAAGAAGCTCAGGTCCATCTCTGCGTAGGCTTCGTACAGCTGCTCGCGCCGTTCGGGCAGCAGATAGTTCTGTTCGTACAGCCGTTCGGTAAGGGTTGCGTCGCCCTCAATGACGGCCTGCCGCGCCGCGGCGGCATCCGCGTTGTCGATAAACCAGCGGTCATCCCCGTAGTTCATGAAGTCATTGAGGTCGAAGTGTTGGTCCTGCAGAACGTGCGTCAGCTCGTGTGCGTACGTGATCTCCTCTTCAGGGTCGAGGTTGTCGTCGGCGCTGATGATGTAGAAGGCCTCTTCTTCCGGATCGTAGAATCCCGCGATGCCCTCAGAGTAGAAGCGGCGGTAGAACTCATAGAGATCATAGGTGATGGGAACCACGTCAAAAGCAGCCAGAATCACGGCATCGTCGGCGGCATCCTCGGGAGTGTACTCAACGAGGAAGTCTTCCACGACGATCTCCGAGAGTTCATCCCCGGTGAGCAGGTTCTGCGGCACGGCTTCTTCCAGCGGGAGGTTGCGCACGTCCACCACAATCGTTTCGATGGCGGCGAACTGTTCGTCCAGCGTGCCGTTGGGCGGCATGTCGCTTTGCGGGAGCGGCTCGGGCAGCTCGCCGTAGGGTTGGACGCGCGGTGAACGGCTCACCGCCTGCATGATCTCTTCACCGAAGAACAGCACGCCCGCTGAGACCGTAACGACAAGCGCACCGCAGACCAGGACCAGCGCCACAAACGCAACACCCACATACAGCAGAGTCCAGTTGGACTGTTCGGTCATTCTTCATCATCCTTCACCAACTCGTTGACTGTCTCGACAATAGCCTGCCAAGTGCAAGGTTTCTGTAAGAATGTCACATTAAACGGTTCAAGCTGCTTGGCAGCGCGTTCATGGACAGCAGAGAATACGATCACGGGCAGCTCGGCCAGGCGGGGTTCGTCACGGATCAGCCCACACAACGCCAGGCCGTCAAGTTCGGGGCGCATCAGGTCTGTGATGAGAAGGGCGGCTTCAGTGCAACGCAGGTAGGCCAGGGCGCGCTCGCCGGATTTAAAGCTCTTCACACGGTAGCCGGACATCTCCAGGACATGGCGGACGAGTGTGAGCAGATCGGGGTCGTCGTCCACATGGACGACAAGCGGCGGGCGCTTCGCGCGCAGGCCGCTGAGCTCCGGTTCGCGCCCGGTGAGGGAAGAATTGTAATGGCCGCCGCTGAGGGCGGGTGACTGTTCGGCTGGCATATGCTATCCTTGTGGGACCAAGTATAGCCGAGAGCGGTCGTCTTCACACCCTCCGCTGCTCGCAACGTTCGGAGTTTTGCATTGTGAACACCAAACGATGGCTCAATCTGGGCGGTTTTGCTCTGGCCGTGTTCGTGGTAGTCGCTGCCATCACAGCGATGCTGGTAGCCCGCCAGCAGGCCATAAGCCTGATCACCATAACACCGGAGGAACGCAGACCCTACAGCACCACACCCGCGGACTTTGGGATGCCGGTCTATGAGGATATCATCCTGATCACATCCGACGGCCTGACGCTGGAAGGTTGGTACGTGCCGCCCCAAAACGGTGCGACGATCATCATGGCGCACGGCTTCACAGGCAACCGCGCGACCATGCTCGATGAAATGCAGGTACTGGCCGAAGCCGGATACGGCCTTATCGCGGTCGACCACCGGGCCCATGGGCGCAGTGAGGGCGAGTTGGTCACCTTTGGCTACGAGGAACAGCTCGATCTGGAGGCTGCATACGCCTACTTATTGGAGCAGCCGGATGTGGATCCTGAGCGGATCGGCGTGTACGGGGAGTCAATGGGCGCATCGGCGGTCCTCTTCTTCGCGGCGGACAATCCGGCGGTGGAAGCAGTCGTCGTGCAGACGCCTTACGCCAGCATCACGGATACAGCTGAGGTCTCGGTTCAGTTTTTCACCGGACTGCCGCCGTTTCCCTTCGCGCCGATGATCGTCGCCTTTGCGCAGCAGCACTATCCGGACAACGTCCGCGCCAGGGATATCGCCCCTATTGAGGACGTGGACGATATCGCGCCGCGGCCTGTGCTGCTGATGGTCGCCGGTGAGGATGTGGTCGTCTCTCCGGAAGGGTGGTTGGAAAACGCTGAGTCATTCGGACCGCACGTTGAGCTGTGGTACGAGCCGGAGGTCGAGCATGCGGGCTTCAGCATGCCCGACGGGCCCGTCACCGATGCATTCTACGCCCGTGTGCTTGACTTCTATGCCAACCATCTAGGCACGCCGCGTTGATCGATGCGCTTTGTCGCGCTACTATGCGGGGGTTACACCAAGCGTGCAATACGCAAGTGTGCTAGATTCTGTTATGATAGGGACTCGGGTGGCCTTCCACCCGATTCTGTGTTGTCTAGTGAATAGGCGGAGCGGAAGATGTTTATAAGCAAGCAGGAACGTCAGGAGACGAACCGCAAGCTGCCCAAGCTGATGTTCGAGGGGCTGCTGCTGGGTGGGACCGGTCTGGGCGTGCTAGCCTTGATCTTTGAGATCGCGGCGGACGCCTTCAGCGTAGCGGCGTACCAGACGCTTTTGGCGATCAACGGGGCCAGTGGGGTCCATGAGATCGCCATTCTGGCATTCATCATTCTTTCAGTCATGTTGTTTTTTGGCGTTGTGCCCGCCTATCAGGCCGCAGCCTATCTGCGCCCCAACACCGGGGGCAGCGGGCCGCTTGTGGAGTCAATCGGGCCGTCGTGGCTGCGCAACGCGTCGTGGATCGGCACGAGCCTGTTCTTCATCGATGCCGTGCTGACCATCATTATCAGTTCGATCTCAGCGGCGGATGTCACCATGCTGCTAGCACCGGAGCTGGTGGAGTACCGTATTGTGCTGGCGGAGATCTACGCCTTTTTCATCATGGTGGTGCTGGTTTCGCTCGGTCCGCGCAAGGCTGTGCCGCTGTTCCTGTTGGGCGGCGGCCTGTTCACTGTCTTCACGTTGGGCGCGCTGAGCTTTGTCACCTTCAACGCCATTACCCAACCGGAGCTCGCTGCCCTGACGCCGGGCATCGTTGAGCGGTTGGAGATGACCGGCGTGGCCGAACACATCACGGAAACGCTGCAGGTGACCAGTGTGGCGGTCTTCTTGCAGCTGTTGATGCGGTCGATGTCAAGCGCGATGCTGGGCTTCAGCGGCTATGAGATGATCCCAGCCAGCGGCAAGCACGCCGCCAAGCCGAAGTGGAAGGTCATCAATACGGCGCTGACGCTGGCCGCCATCTTCCTGATCGGTACGGGCGTTATGCAGCTGTTCGCTGCCTTCCAATGGGACATTCCGGCCACGGAAGGATACAGTACGCTGCTCATCCAATACGAGATCGTCTTTGGTGAGACGGCCGTACTGCAGATCGCCGGTCTGCTGCTGGCCGTGATCCTGCTGTTGGCGCAGGGTGGCGGGTATGTGGGCGGGGCGGCGGTCGCGTCAACCGCCTCACGGTTGGGACGCATGCCGCGCTTCTTCCAGGATGACCGCATCGGCATCGCGGTGATCTGGGGGATTGCGGCGGTGCTTATCCCGATCATCCGGCAGGTGGTCGTGGTCGAAGCCTATTATGCGTTCGGCTTTGTCAGCGCGTTCCTGATCACTGGGGCAACCGTCTACTTCGTACGCGATGATGTGCTGGTGGGTGCGGGCATCGAGATCGGCTCAAAGGAGGCCAAATCGCTGCGATTTGCGGGTTTCCGCGGCATGGTCGCCAGCGCGATCATGATGGCCATTCTCGTCACGCAGAAGACGGAGGCACTGCCTGCCATCCTTGTGGCCACGATCGCCCTGACGGCTTTCCAACTGATCATCTACTATGGCGGCACCCAGCGCAAGTCAGTCGAGACGAGTGACTTCGTGTTTGTGGCCGGGGGCGAACTCCCCAAGGAACTGCAGGGAGCCACCAAACACGTGACCTACCCCAGCGGCATTGAGCGCGCCTATGATGAGGCCCGCCAACGCGGCATTGTTGAAGTCGTCAATGAGATGATCCACGAAGGGGCATTCGTAAAGTTCAATGTGGAACCCGCCCGCATCCGACGGTTGATCTGCTATACGCACGGCATCAACCCGGAGCAGTGGAAGGTCGGTCTCAACGGCGAACACGAAACCCTGCCGGAGCCCACGCTTGAACTCCAGGAGATCTTCCAGGCGGCGCACGCCCAACGCGAAGGCATTCTGGCCACCATCGAGCACTATTCGCACGTCGGGATCTTTGCCTTTATTGACAAGTTCCATCGCAACTGGGTCAATGAGCGGCGCAGCCCGCAGGACGTGCAGCGCGCCATGATCCGGCTGTTGTTCACCAACAACACGTTTGCCAAAGTATGGGGTGAATGGGAAGCCTACCAGCACGAGATCCTGCCGGAGGAGATCTGGCAGTTCTCCCGTGAGCGCTACCATTGGGCCAAGGACCAGTGGCCGAACCTCAGCGACCGTGTGACCACCGTCTGGACTTTGCAGGACCTCAACCTGCTGGAAGAGATGGACACCGAAAAGATCCTGATCGCGCTGGGCGAGCAGGAGTACGTCAAACCCTGACCTCAATGGGGTGGTCCGCCGGGGCCACCCCGTTCACATTACAAACCCCGAACAACCCCACTTTAGCGGACACAACCCCCCATGTGCTGTGATATACTTGCCTTAACACGTTACCGGAAGGCAGCAGTCCATGATGATGAAAACCGGCACACTGCGCAGCACTGTAGAAAGTGCCTCGTTCGTGAAGATGAAAACCAATCTGCGCACGCCGAACGATGCGACTTTCATGTATCAGACTCTGCCAACGGATACAGCCCTGTGGCATCCTGCCGGCTATATCTGGTATGTGGTGCTTACACCTATCGGCATGACCAGAACGCATATGCCGCTTGAGATCCGTGGGGATGTTGTGTTGGGCACGGTTGTGGATGACGCCAGCCCGGACGTGGATCTGAGTGTATGGGATGCGCAGAACCATGGGGTCAGCCGCCGCCATCTGCGGCTGCGGCCCAGCGAGCGCAAGCTCTTCCTAGTTGATATGGGCAGCACGAACGGGACGCATATTAACGGGCTGCCATTGGGCCGGTCATGGGCATACGCTGTACGCAGCGATGATATTGTCTCCCTTGGCCGGCTGCACATCCGCGTGAGGATCGTGCAGCGTCCCTGATTATGGTGTGTTTTCCTGTGTGCGCAGCACCCCGGCCTCGCGGCCGGGGTGTTGTGTTTGTGCGGGTGACTACTGCTTGCCCTCATAGATGTTCATGATGGTATCCAGGAACGCAAGCGACTCATCCCATGGGCGCTGGAAGGTATTGCGCCCGATAATGGATCCGAAAGCGCCGCCGTCACGGATGGCGCGCGCCTCGTCGAAGACGGCCTCGTCGCCCTTCTTGCCACCGCCGGAATGGATGACGATCCGGCGGCCGTTGAACGTCGCCTGCACCACATAGCGGACGCGGTCGGCGAGGGTATCAATCGGGATGTTCTGCTCTTCGATGATCTGGCGGTTCTTCTCACTGAAGCCGTGGTCCGTGGGGAGCTTCACCTTGACGATGTGTGCGCCCAGCTGCGCGGCGATCTGTGCGCTGTAGGCAATGGTATCGATGGCAAGCTCGTCCTCCTTTTCCAGGTCACGCCCGCGCGCGTACGCCCAGACGACCACGGCCAGACCGTTTTCCTTCGCTTCTTCCGCAATGGCACGCAGCTGCTCGTACTGCTTGCGCCGCGGTTCGGTGCCGGGATAGATCGTGTAGCCGATTGCCGCACAACCCAGGCGCAGCGCGTCCTTAACGGAAGCGGTCTGTGCACCCAGCGGGTCGATCTCGTCCTGCAGGATGTCATGGTTGTTCAGCTTCAGGATGAGCGGGATCTGCCCAGCGTAGTCAGCGGCTCCGGCTTCCAAAAAGCCGAGGGGTGCCGCATAGGCATTGCAGCCAGCTGCAAGTGCCAGGTCGAAGTGATAGTGCGGATCGTGTGAGGGCGCGTTGGGCCCAAACGCACGGATCGGTCCGTGCTCAAAACCCTGGTCAACGGGCAGGATAACCATCTTGCCGGTGCCTGCCAGGCGACCGTGGTTCAGCATGCGGTACAGATTGGCCAGCACGCCCGGGTTCTGTCCGTTATACCAGCTCAGGATTTCTTCGATAGAATGGGTAGGAGCAGAGACTGCTTCGGCCATAAGAGGGAACCTCCTGTGGGGGTTATCATGTTCGGGATGATTATAGCATGAACCCCGGGGCTTTGATCCACAGATGCAGCGCGTTAGCATTGCATTAGAAGGGTTGAAGTGACGAGAGCAGTGGGGTATTTTGACATTGAACCGTTCGACATGGAGCTAAACGTGGGAACGAAGTATCAGGGAACAGCCGACGAGATACGGGCTTTGAACCTCTTCATCAAGCTGACGCGCGCCTCACACAGTGTGGCTACGTACATCAACGGTTTGATAGCCAGCTACGGGCTGACGGAAAGCCAGTTCGGCACGCTGGAGGCCCTGTATCACCTCGGCCCGATGTGCCAGGGTGACATCGCCGCGAAGGTGCTGCGCAGCAGTGGCAACATGACCACCGTCATTGACAACCTTCTGCGCGATGGGTTTGTTTCCAAAAGGCGCGACCCCAACGACCGCCGGCAGGTCATCGTCTCACTCACAGACAAAGGGCGCGCCTTGATCGACGAGGTATTTCCGCACCACGTTGGGGCTATCGTCGAACGGCTCAATGTACTTACACCTGAGGAACAAGATACCCTTGCTGCCCTATGCAAAAAGCTGGGCACCACACAGGAGGAACCACCTGATGAGCTGGACGATTGATCCGAACCACACGAAGGCAAGCTTCACCGTAGCCCATATGATGATCTCCAAGGTCAACGGCGAGATGGGCCCGGTGACGGGTACGGTTGAGTTCGACCCTGAGAACCCGGAGAACACCTCCGCAGAGATCAACATTGATATCACCACTATCAGCACCGGGCAGACTGACCGCGACAATCACCTGCGGTCGGCGGACTTCTTCAACGTGGAAGAATATCCGGCGATGACTTTCAAGAGCACCGGGGTTGAGGTGATCGACGAGAACACCGCCCGCCTGACCGGTGACCTAACCATCCGTGATGTGACCCGGCCGGTGACGCTGGACGTGGAATTCAACGGGCTGGCCCGTGATCCCTTCCAAGGCTATGAGGCAGCCGGGTTCAGCGCGAACTGCAAGCTGGATCGCACCGAGTGGAACCTGACCTGGAACCAGGCGCTGGAAACCGGCGGCGTGCTGGTCGGTACGGATGTGGCCGTCAATATCGAGCTGGAGCTGATGCGCGAGGCGGAGACCGCAAACACCTGAGGCAGACCCCAGCACAGCCACCAGGACTCCCTCAAGCGGGGAGTCCTGGTGGTTTTTTCACTCTGTGGATTCGATGCGGCCTGTCAGGATGACCTGCCCTGTCTCAAAGGCGATATCGGTGAAGACTGCTTCCCGGCCCTGGCCAGCGGCAAAGCGCTGTCCATCCAGGCTGTCAACCAAATTGTCGTTGAAGGTTGCCAGTAGGAAGGGTGGTACATCCAATGAGAGCGCCGCTGATCTGATTTCGGCTTCTTCAGCGGTGATGATGAAATCCCCGTCGGTGGTCAGGGAAACGGCGAATATCACAACAGCGTCAAGCTCGTTGCCCCGGTTGGGCTCTATGAAGCTGATGTCATAGGTGATGGTGCCGACATCGCTGATGACCACATCCACCGCAGTGAATTCGGTGTCACTGCCCGCCGTGCCATCGATGAAGGCCTGCTCAAACGCTGGCTCCGTCAGGGTGAGCTCAAACTCACGGCCTGCCGCCAGCGAGAAGACGTCCGACCAGGCGGCATCGAACCCGCCTTCTCCGGTGGCGGTGATCTCCACGGGGCCGGTCACAGCGGACGCACCCCCACAGGCGACAGCAGCCAGAGCCAGGGCAGCGACGAAGAGAGAAAGTCGTTTCATGAGGACGATGCTCCGTTAACTCTACTTGACATACAACCCCACTATACACCAAATGTGCAGCGCATATGTCAAGCAGATGTTAACAACCTCAGAGGTACTGGGCTTTGAAATCCGCTGGCGTCTGAACCTCAATGGGCAGCTCGCCGCCCAGCAGGTGATCGTCGTTGGTCACGAGGATGGCCCCGCTGGCGGCCGCCAGCGCCGCGAACTTGCGGTCTGCC
>JAADYX010000418.1 GCA_010092885.1 Chloroflexota bacterium
AGGATGGAGTCATACCCCCATTCCCAAGGTATGAAGTATACATCACCGTCGATGGTGACCATCTCCTTAAAGGCCGGGTGGATGCCATCCCAGTTGCTGAGCCGGGAGGTATCAATCGGCTGGATCAGATCGTTCTCCACCCACAGGTCGAACCACCCGCTGCACGGATGAATGATGTCGGCCTGCAAGCCGCTTTGCTGTTTGGCGAACGCTTCCGCGTCATCGGCGAAGAACGTATACTCCAGGTAGTTATCCAGGTCTTCGCCGTACTTCTCGATAAACGGGCCGTAGAATTGAGGGTAGGCCGTTGCTTCATACCCGGACCAATCCAGGATGAGCAGGGGATCATTGGCAGGCGCATTGTTCCCCTCTGCCTCGCTGCCGGTAGGGGCGGCGCAGGCACTGAGCACGAGACTGCCCAGCAGAGCAGCGATCAGCGTAAAAAGTAGAGCACGACGTTCCATGTTCTCCTCCTTTTGGCAAACACAGTTTGGCACCACAGTTGGCGCTGTGATGTGAATGAGTGGCCCGAGTGGACAGGCTGCACGTTCCTCGGATGGCGAGAGATAAAGTATACAATGCCACAATAGGCTGGTACATGCAAATGGATCAGGGTGGCGCACCCATAGGCGAATCGTCGGTTGACCCCGTGCCGGATCTGCGCCTATGATACAATCGGAGAAACACACCACCCAAGGAGAACCCCCAATGAAACGTATCCTGACAATAGCGACCATACTGGTCGCGTGCGGCCTGGCGCTGGGGCAGGCCCCGGCCCTGCACGCCGAAGACGCCCCCGAACTCCCTGACTCGTGGGCGGGTTTCGCTGACCGCTGCGACGCGGCATACATCGACAGCGGCAATGCCCGCTACCCGGACGATCAGGCTGTGACGGTCTGCTTCCCTGACAACTGGAACGGCACGCTGGTCGTCTATGCGCACGGTTACGTCTCGCCGCGTGATGTGCCCGGCGTCGTCGTCGAGGAGATCGGGCTGCCGGACTACGAGGCCGATCTGTTGGCCGGTGTCATCCCGACGGTGCTCGATCTGGGCTTTGCTACAGCGACCACCGGCTACAGCAAGCTCGGCTGGGCGCTGGAACCTGCACAGGACAACATCCTGACGTTGGTGGATCACTTCAAGGACAACTACAGCCCGGATGGCAAGGCCAAGGTGCTGATGGTCGGCGCTTCGGAAGGCGGCATCATCACCACCATGATGCTGGAGCGCTTCCCGGAGACCTTCGCCGGCGGCCTCTCACTGTGTGGTGTGGTCGGCGGTGCGCCGTACCAGTTCGCCTACATCGGTGACTTCCGCGTTGTGTTTGACTACTACTTCCCGGATGTGTTCGACTTCGGCGCGGCTGACATTCCCGCCGATGCCTACGAGGATTGGGTGCCCACGCCTGAAGAGGCGGGGTCGCCGGTGATCCTGCCGGAGGCCGCCGCTGCGTTCGAGGCGGACCCCGCCGCGGTGGATGAGCTGTTCGCCGTGACGGACGCCCCCGCCGACCCGGCCAACCTGGATGCCACCCGCCAGAACACCATGCAGCAGATCCTCTTCTACAACATCTGGGGCTCTGAGGACGCGTTCGAGACGACGGGCGGCAGTCCGTTCCGCAACGTGTTCACCTATTACTACGGCTCCTCGGATGACCGCGCCCTCAACCGCGGTGTGGAACGGCTGTGGGGTGACAGCAGCGCTCGCAGCTATGCCCGTGAGTACTACGAGACCACCGGCGATCTGGAACGCCCGTTGATCACCATCCATAACCGCTACGATCCGGCTGTGCCCTTTGAGCACGAGATCATCTACCTGCTGCGCACAGCCTTCCAAGGGAATTTGGGCAACCTGCTGGTGATCCCGCCGGGGCTGCTGGCTGAAGACTACGGCCACTGTAACTTCACCGAGACCGAGACGCTGGTCGCGTTTGGGCTGTTGGTGCTGCGCACCCTGAACGCCGAGCCGAGCGCCGCGGTCGATATCCAGGCGGATGCGCTGCGCCGGGGCATCCCGCACGGGCACCGCCTCGATGCGCTGGAGCGGGTCAGTGCACGCTTCACGCAGCAGCTCTACCTGGACAACAACAGCGAGTAACCGTTCACCTTAAGATGACTGTCGCGCGCCGGGGCGGATCGCTCCGGCGCGTTGTGTTGGGCCGCGCAGATCCGGTAGACTTCCCTGCGAACGTTGAGCCAGGAGAACCCTATGCGCCGCCTGATCGCCGTGTGTACGGCCCTGCTGATCCTCACCGCCTGCGGATCCGCGCCCGAACCCGATGCAACGCCCGCTGCCCGCGACGCCACCGCCATCCCGGTGGTGGGTGCCGATGAGCCCGCCAGCGGGGAAGAGGCCGCCCCGGCGGGCATGGTCGGCCCGGACGACTACCCGGCGGATACCAATCCGCTGACCGGCCTGCCCGTCCCCGACCCGGCTGTGCTCGACCGCCGCCCGGTGCTGATCAAGGTCAGCAATGAGTCGGCGGCTGTGCGCCCGCAGTCCGGGCTCAGCCGCGCCGATCATGTCTGGGAACACGCCATGGAGGATCTGCGCGGTACGCGCTTCACAGCGGTGTACTACAGCCAGTCCGCCGAGTGGGTCGGGTCGGTGCGCTCCGCCCGCCTGCTCGACATCGATCACCTGATCGGGATGTACGGCGGGCTGTTCGTGACCAGCGGCGGATCGTCCAACCTGGCCGACCCGCCTGGGTCACCCCCCCGCATCCGGGAGCTGCTGCTGCTTGGGCCGTGGTCGGAGCGTGTGCTCAGCAACCAGACGGGCGTTGCCGAGCCGATCATGGTCCGCATCCCGGATGTGCCGGAGGCGGGCACAGCCTATTACCATTCGCTGTTCGCCGCCCCCGATGAGGTCTGGGCATGGGCGGAAGACAACGCCCTGAACCAACGCCCCGATCTGGGAGGGCTGGCCTTTGCTGAGGCGGTGCCCGCCGGGGGCAGCCCCGCCCCCACGGTGACCGTCGACTATCCCGATTATGGCCCGGCGCACACGTGGACCTACCAGGATGGGCTGTGGCTCAGCAGCACGGACGGTGTGCCCGATACCGACTACCTCAACGGGGAGCGCATCGCGTTTGCCAACGTCGTGATCATCGAGGTGGGGCAGTACACGGCAGACTTCCTTGAGGACGACAACGCCCGGCTGTATGCCATCGGCCAGACGATTGAGGGCGAGGGCCCGGCGCGGGTTTTGCGTGATGGGCAGGTCTTCGATGTGCGCTGGCAGACCGGCGGCGAGTCGATGATCCGGTTGGTGGCCGCCGGTGGTACCCCTTTCCCGCTGAAGCCGGGTACCGTATGGTTCATGACCAACGCCGCGAACATGCAGGCCGCGGCGATCACGGTTGGGGCGGAGTAGGGATGCGATCGCAAGGGGTGTTGATCAGGTCATAGCTGAGTGTGGCCGAGCCGCGCAAACACCGCGAGCGGATCCTATCTATTGCTGCCCGGCACGGTGCATCCAACGTGCGCGTTTATGGGAGTGCACCACGCGACGAAGCAGGCCCCGTCAGCACTGTCGAGCTGCTGGGCCACTGTGAGCAAGCGCAGCGACCTCGCAAACTTGCCCGAGTAGGCACACGTGGGCCGACCGGTGATCGAGGGGGAACAGCCGGGCAACCGCAGCCGCCGCGTAGACCGCCCGGCTGTCATCGCCCTTAGACTGTGTGAAAAGGGAGATGACACCATGCGCCGAATTGTATCATTGGCAGCGGCGGCCCTCTGGGCGGCGGCCCTGGCCGCGTGCGGCACCGTGACCGCACTCACGCCGGAAGCCACAGGCGAGGCCACACCCACCGCTACACC
>JAADYX010000419.1 GCA_010092885.1 Chloroflexota bacterium
GCTCAAAGGCGTGACGGGTGTCCGGGGCACCCTGGTACGGCGGTTCGAGGGTGATCACGATGATGCGTTCGGCGTCAAGTTCCTGAATGTCAACAGCCACAGCGGCCTCCTGCACGTGCAATGTACTGCACTCATCGTAGCGGGTGGACCGGGTCGGATTCACTGGCCAAGCGGTCAGAACATATGTTCTAACAGGATGCGAACGCGATCCGTACCGGCACTGTATTGACTTTTTGTAGGGTTAGCCGTTATCCTGACTGTCCGGCAGAATGAGGGTATTGATGCGCTGCCAGAGCTCCTGACCGGGCAATGCGTGGGTCCGCATGCGGGCGACCCAGTAGAGCATATCGGCCAGCAGGCCGGCGGTGAACGCAGCAAACAAGGGCGTATCGACGCGGACATCGATCTCGCGGCGGCTGCTTTCTGTTTCGCTGCGTGCCAGTTGGGAGAAGCGCATATCAATGCCGGAGGGCGCTGACTTGAACAGATAGAGCGCCGCCGTTGAGGACCCAACCAGCGCCTGATCGCTGGGAGCCTCAAACCCGACGAATTCCCAACGCAGGTTGGGTTTTGGGGCGGGGTGGTTTTGTAGGGCGGCGGTGAGTTGGCGCATGGGCAGCACGTCGTCGGGCCCACCGAAATGCGTGAAGGCATCGTGGTTCTGTAGGGCGACACCGCTGTAGTTGACGAGGGAGAAGATGATCTCTGCAAAAGGCATCAGGCGGTACGGATCTTCCGGCTTGAACGCGGTGAGCACCGGCTGCCAGGCATCCGCCACAAACAGCATATCGGAGGCAAAGTGCGCGGCGGCCTCTTCTCCCTTCTCTTTGGTGATGTTGTCGAGCAGTTTGCGGGTGACCTGCCGGTCAACCGTAACGCCGTCGGGCACATCCATCAATGACGAGCCGAGGGACACCAGCACCCGTTGGATGGTGGTGTTGTCCATGCGGCCCACAATCGCCACGAGGCTGAGCACATTGGCCAGTGATTGGATCCGGTCTTCGTTGAGTTTGTCCGCCATGCGAGTCCCTGTCTGCTTATGGCTGTAGATTTTAGCGACAACCAGACGGTGCGGCTAACCGCTTTCTGTGGACACTGTCAGGCTTATGGGTTGGTCGCTGTGCAGACGCCCAATACCGTCATGCTCAGCTGCCCGGCCTGCGGCCGGCGGCTGCACACCTTCTACACCGATCCGGACCTGCGGCGCATCGCGCAGGCGGTGGGCGAACAGGCGGCCAATCGCATCGCGGAAACCGATCTGCTGGTGCAGGTGCCGCAGAAGGCCAATGCGCTCTACGGCCTGCTGCGCCGCTACATCGGGGAGCATGGCTACGCGCCCACCCAGCGTGAAGCGGCTCGCCTGATGGGCTGGAAGAGCACCAACACCGTCCGCCACCATCTGGAGGTGTTGGAGCAGGTCGGCCTGATCGAACGGGACTACGGGGAGGCGCGCGGCCTGCGCCTGCCGTATGCCTGAGGGTGCCTACACCAGCAGATTGTCCCGGATGGCGGCCAGCGTGGCCGCATCCAGACCAACCCGGTCGACCAGATAGGCCTCGACGGAGCCGTACGTCTCCTCGACATGATCGAGAGCCCCTTCGATGAAGGAGGGCGCGGCGGCCAACAGCGGATACAGCTGCTCCACGGAGATGCCGCGCACGCTGCGCGCCACCAGCTGATCCTTGACCTCGTCAATGAGGCGATCGGCGACGCGGTTGGTCAGCAGGTAGTCACCGACCACCACGTCGCGCGGCACGCCCAACAGCCGCAGGATCAGCGCGGTGGTCACACCGGTGCGGTCCTTGCCCGCCGTGCAGTGGAACAACAGCGGCAGGTTGTCCTCGCCGGCCAGCATCTCGAAGAAGGGGTGGTAGCGCTCCGCGCCCTTTTCGATGATGCGCTCCGTGTACAGATTGGCGAACAGATCCACCAGCCGGTGCCGGTTGAACAGGACCTCGATCCGGCTGAGGCCGGGCGTATCGAAGAGGGGCATGTGCCGGTAGTCCACCGAAGCGGGCAGGCGGTCGGGCATCTCCTCGGTTTCCTCATCCAGCCGTAAATCAGACACGACGCGGATGCCCCGCTGCTCGAGTTCCTGCTGGTCGGCCTGTGTCAGGCGGTCCAACCGGTCACCGCGGTACAGCTTGCCCCACGCCACCTGCTGGCCGTCCTCGGTGGTGTACCCGCCGATATCACGCACGTTGTCCGCACCTTCCAGGTCAACAAAGCGCCGGTCATCCTGTACTTCAGGATGGTCCGGCGCGGGCACGAACAGCTCGTCGTACGGGATGGGATCGAGCTGGGACTGCCAGAACAGGTACCCGATCCCCCCAATGACGGCCAGAAGCAAAACGGCCGGAATCGCAATTACAAGCGCGGGCATGCCGGTCCTTTCTCCTACTCGATGATCTGGTAAAGCACGGCGGTCCGTTCGCCGTCTGCGCCAAACGTCGCGATGGTCAGGTCATCGACCGACCATGCCGCCCGCAGGCCCTCGCCTGGCAGGCGTACAATCGGCGAGAGCGTCCCGGCATCCACGATGTTCAGGCCCGTTCCGGCCTCACCCGCCACCGCAATGAAGTCGCCATCCGGCGAGAAGGCAACCGCCCGCACCGACCCGGAGACGATCTGCCGTTGGCTGACGATCTCCCGCCGGGTGGCATCCCAAACCTGCACAGAGCCAAACAGATCGCCGGATGCCAGCCGCGCGCCATCCATACTGTAGGTCACTGCGGTAAACGGCAGAAAGGCCACCGCGTTCGGGTCGTAGCTCTCGGTGTCGGTGCCGGTATCCGGCACGTTTTCACCGGCGGCCACCCCGGAAAGCAGAATATCCACGAGGAAACCCTCCTCTTCGGCGGCGCTGCCATAGGCCACGGTCAGCGTGTTGCTCTCCGGCTTCCAGGCCAAGCCGTTGACCGGGTAGTCGGTGATCTCGTCCGTATACAGCACACGCCCGGACTCGGCATCCACCACCAGGACGCTGCCAAAAAACGTGCCGATGGCAACCCGGTCGCCGCCCGGCTTGACGGCCAGCACCTGCTGCCCGCGGGTGATCTCCCGGAAGAAGCGCATCGCAAGCGTGCGTGTATCGAACACGATCACATGTTCGTCATCGGCGGCGGGGCTGGCGGCGATCAGGGCGAGGGTGGTGCCCTGCCAGTCCAGATCGCGGATGCCGACGTTGGAGTTGCCGAGATCCAGCGCGGTCGACTCGCCCGTCTGCAGATCGAGGATGAACACGGATCCGGACTGCGGCGTCTCCTCCCCGGCCAGATTGACAGCATACGCCAGCCGGGTGCTGTCCGGGCTGAACGCCAGCGCGCTGACATCCTGGCCCGGCAGCTGCACAGTAATGGCCGGGGCCAGGTCGCCGATGTTGGTGGTGTCGATCGGCTGCGGACCCGGCGTAATGGGGATATCGGTGGGGGGGGCAGTCGGTTCTGCCGTGCCGGTGGGTTCAACTGTCCCAGGTTCCTGCGTAGCAACCCCCGTGCCAGCCGCCAATGCGGTTGCTGTTTGCTCGCCCGCACTGTAGGATTCCGGCCCGAAGATGATGACCAGTGCGAGCATCAACAGCACAAGCGCGCCGAACACCCCACCGGCAATAAACGCCGGGGGGGGCGGCTGGGTTTCCCTGCGGGTGACGGCTTCCGGCGGGGTGGTGGAAGGTTCGTACTCGCTGGAAGGCGGTTCGGGCGCGTTTTCGGCGGCGGCGGCACTCTCCATAAAGAAGACGAACTCGCCGCCCTGGCTGCCGCGCACATGCCCGAACTGCGGGATCTGCATCTGTTTGCTGTCGTAGGCCATGGCCCGCTGCACGGCCAACCCCACCTCGCTGAGCGTCAGCAGATCGCTGGTGTCCGCCGCGGCTGGGTCGAGCTGTTCGACCAGCAGATCCGTCATGGAGTTGAAATCGGAGACGGTCTGGTCGCCCGCGCCCGCGCTGATCACCTGGTAGGCCCGGCGCGTCAGGAAGGCACCGGCGGCGGCAGCCGGGGAGCGCGTCAGGCCGAGGGCTGCACCGCTGAAGCAAGCATCAAAGATGAAGCCGATGTGCTTGGCCCCTGCGTGGCGGCGCAGGTCGAGCACGGTTTCCAGCTCGATGGCGGTGAAGTCCCGGTCGGGCAGGGTATCAACGGCGGCCAGATAGCCGGTCTCGTGGCCGTTGCGGTCGACGGTTGTGTAGCCGTGGCAGGCGAAGTACACCACCACGCGGTCGTCGGGGTCGGTGCCGCGCAGATCGTAGAGCGCGTTGAGAATCGCCGACCGGGTGGCATCACGCCCGAGCAGCCGCTTGACGTGAAAGTTATAGGGTGGGCTTTCCAACAGATCGGCAAAGCGCCCGGCATCGGCTTCGGCTTCACCGAGCGGTGCAAAGCGCGGGTCGGTGTAGGCATCAATGCCTACGACCAACGCATAGGATCTGCTGTATGTGGGGCTTAGCTCGACAGACATAAGGGTTCTCCATTGCGGGCAGGTCGGCCCCATTATACGAGCCCGCGCCCCTTGTGCCTAGTGTTGGCCTTCGATCGTCTCCTGCACAGGCGGGAGCAGTTCGCCCTGCCCGCCGGACTGCCGCGCGTATGCCGTCCCGAAGATGACCGCCAGCCCAACCGCGAGCAGCACCGTAACCAGCGCGGCGGCCATGAACAGCGGCAGCAGCACATCGTTGAGGCCGCGCTGGCGGGGTGCGGCAGCCACCGGGCTGGGCCTGCTCGGCACCGTCTTGAGCAGGGCGCGGCCCATCACCGTCTCCCGGGAGCGCGTCGGCGGCGGTTCGATCTGAATGCCCCCCGGCGTGATTACGGGCGGCGGATCGGTGTGGGTGGCCAGCGCCTCATCGCGGACGCGGGCCACGGCCTGCATGCCCGGCTTCTCGCGGAAGCTCTCCAGCACACCGGCGGCCTCCTCCTGCTTGAGCCGCGCCTCGACCAGTTTCTGCTGGTCGCCGAGCTGCAGTGCATTCTCCTCTTCAAAGTAGCTGTGCGCCGCCTTGCGGACTTCCGGGTGCAGGTCGGCGATGGCCAGCCGTTCCAACCATTCGCGGGCGAGCTGTGCTTTCTCCTCGTCGCCGCTCTTGGCCAGTGCGATGAGCGCGGCAACCGCGCCCTGCCGGACGTAATGGTTGGCCGCGTACAGCGCTGATTCGACCTCAGTGGGCAGGCGGCCCTCTGTCTCCATGAAGAAGACGAACTCGCCGCCTTCGCTGCCGCGCAAGTGCCCGAACTGCGGGATCTGCGTCTGGCCGCTGTCACGCGCCATGGTGCGCCGCAGATACAGGCCGAGGTCGCTGAGGGTGTACAGCCCCGTCCGCTTGAGGTTGTCCTCGTGCAGCTGCTCGACCAACAGGTCGGTCATGGAATTGTAGTCGGAGACGGTCTGGTCGCCCGCGCCCGCGCTGATCACCTGATAGGCGCGGCGCGTCAGGAATTTGGCGGAGGCCATGCGCTGCGGCGAACGTGTCAGGCCGAGGGCGGCTCCGCTGAAGCACGCATCGAAGATGAACCCGATATGTTTGGCCCCCGCGAACTGGCGCAGCCCAGTGATGCCGCTGATCTCAAGGGCGGTGTGGTCACGGTCAAGCTGGGTGTCGAAGGTCGCCATCAACCCGAACTCATTGCCCAGCCGGTCCGTGCGGGAGAAGCCGTGCCCGGCGAAGTAGACCAGGATGCGGTCGTTGGCATCGGTGGCGCGTAGGTCGTGCAGGGCGTTCTGGATGGCCGGGCGGGTGGCCTGCTCGCCCAGCAGCGTCTGAACCTGGTAACCGTGGGGCTCGGCGGCCAGCAGTTTGGCGACCGCGGCGGCATCCGCTTCGGCCTCGCCGAGGGTGACAAAGCGCGGATCGGCATAGGAATTGATACCGATCACCAGCGCGTAGGACCGGTTATAATATGGTTTCAATGCAGTCATATTTCGATTATAGTGCTGTTAATACCGTACGTAAAGGTCACCTGGGTACTGAAAGGGTGATTTTTGTCACTTGGAGGGAGATTGTTACTCTGTTTTAATGTCACGAACGGGAGACAAGGGGAAGATACGCTATGAACAAAGCACACCCTATCCTGATCGGAGTCAGCGCGGTGCTGCTGCTCGGCGGGCTGGCGGCGGCGGGCGTTTCGTTTGCCAGCTATGTCGGCGATGCCCAACGGCAGAGCTACAAGGTCGGTTGGTACGGCGACCCAAACCGGGTCGTGCTGCCCGGCGACCCGGTCCGAGGCTACCAGCTGTATTCCGAAGAGCTGGACTGCTACGTATGCCACACGCTTTCCGGCGAGGATTCAGTTGGGCCGACGTTTGCCGGGCTCGGCGAACGGTTGGAGGGGCTACAAGGGTACAGCGTGGAGACCTACCTGGCCGAGTCGATCATCAACCCGTGCAACAACCTCGTGCCGGGCTACAACTGCGCCATGCCGCAGGACTACGCTGAAGAACTGACGCTCACCGATCTCAATGATCTGATCGCGTTCCTGATGACACAGTGACGGAGGGACGACCGCCCGGTCGTCCCCCCTGATCTGCTAGCCGGTCTCGCCATCAAAGTCCGGGCGTTGGGTCCAGGCCCAGTGCATCGCCCAGATGGCCAGCGGGCGCATGTAGCTGCTGGCACGGTAGTTCCCCCGGAGGTTCCAGGCTTCCGGTGTCATGAAGTGCAGGCCGCGATCGGCATAGATGGTGCGGTAGATGCCGTGCGCCGTCTGCCATGCCTCCTGATCAAGGCCGTGGTGCAGCATGGCCGCCGCCACCGCGAAGGTGGTGCCCGTCCATACCTCGGTGGACTGCTGGCTGGAGGTATCCACCCGGCCTTCCGGCGTCATGCCGTTGACCGCGCCGCGTGTGCCCTGCTCAAAGCTCATCACGTTGAACTCGTGCACGATGCGCAGGGCGCTGACCGCGTTTTCCTCCGGGATGATATCCGGCAGGCCGCAGGCGCGGGCATACCACTGCCCGGCGATCTGGTCCGCCATGATGCTGGTGGCCTGCTGGCCGCGGCTGGTGTCGTAGTCGTAGTATTCGCCGTTGTAGAGGGTATCGTAGATTTTGGCGGCGCGTTCGGCGCGTTCGGCATAGTCGGTGTTGGTATGGCCCAACTCCTCAGCGATGGCCGCCGCCGCGTGCAGAGCCGCCACCCACAGGCCGCCCGTATACGCGCTGACGCCTTTGGCCTTCCAATTGTCGTAGGTCTGGTCCGGGATGCCCTCGTTTTCGATCATGGCGTCGCCGTCCTCATCGAACTCGGCGGCGTATTCCATGGCATCCTGCACGGCGTCCCAGGTTGTCTCCAGCAGATCGCGGCTGCCGGTCATGGCGAAGTGGCGGTAGATCTGCAGCACAAACTTCGGATTGAGGTCTTTCCACCGGGTGGTGTCCTGGTAGGTATAGCTGTTGACCAGCATCCACGGATCCTCGACCGGGGAGCCGAGATCGTGTGGGACGGCCCCCGGCACCTTGCGGATGCCGACCCCGCCGCTGCCTATCGCGCGGAACTCATCGGGGATGTCAAGGGGTACCGCCGCGGCTGTGTCCTGCTGGATCGTGCGGTCGAGGTCGGGCCACAGCTGTGCCAGCGCCCATGAGGCGTAGAAGTACACATCGTAGGTGTTGTACATACGGTACTCGTGGCTTTCCAGCAGGGCGAAGTGCCCCAACTCCGGATCCTCGCCCAAGGGATCCTCATCCTCGTCCTCGGCGGGGCGGCCATCCGTCCAGATGGTGCCGCCATCCACCAGGAAGTACAGCTCGTTGAACAGCGCGGATTTGTACCAGTCGGGCAGGTCGGGGTCATCCAGCACGGACTGCTGCCAGCCTTCAATGGCCAGCTCCCAATCGGTGTATCCGGCCAGGGCGTCCGCCGCGATGCGCGGGGCGGCATCACCCTCCTTACCGTAAAAGCGCGTATACCGCCGGTACCAGGCCCGCCCGCCGCCGAAGCGCGCCAGCGGCATATCCCAGGCGAGCACAAACGCGACCTCACGTGTCTCCCCGGGGGGGATCTCCAGCGAGGCGCACACCGCCCCACCGATGGAGTACCGGTCGGTGGAGGGTTTGTCGTCGGCTTCGTTTTCCAGTTTGCCATCCTGGATGAAGTCACCCCAGACGCCCATGCCACTGCCGGAGGTGATCCAGCGGGCACGGTAGGTCACTTCGACGTCTTCGGTTTGCAGCGCCCCCATGGCGAAGGTCAGCGGGTCTTCGATCTGCGTGCGCACCTCCGGCACTGGGTCACCTTCCGGCACGGGTTTCGGGGTGCGCATCAGATGGTGCAGCAGCACGCCGGATGCTGTGCCGCCGTCCGCGAGGGGCTGTTCAAACGGCACGTTGTAATGCCCGCCTGCGCGGTCGTTGTCGGTGCCGGTGCCGTTTTGCAAGGTGAACAGCAGCCCCGTCTCCATGACGGTATCGCCCGTGTTTTCTATCGCGAAGACGAAGACCGCGGCAGGCAGGCTGCTGGTCTCATAGTCGCCGGGCAGCACGGGGGAGATCTGGCGGCAGGTCACGTTGATGCCGGGTATAACGCTGCGATAGGTGGTCCAGGCGCGGGGGAACAGGGCGTGGTAGGTGCAGCGTTCAGCGGGCAGAGTCCAGCCCCAGCCGGAAAGCGCGCCGGACTCGGGGGCTTCCGGGTTGAGCACGACCGCCTGCGCCCGGTCGCCGGGGCGGCGGGCCCACAGCGCGAACTGATTGGCTTCCACCACATCGTAGGTGGGGCGGCCCGCCTGCAGGCCCCAACGGCAGAAGTCGCCGCGCCACCCGCGGGTGATCGAACCGCCGCCCAGCCCGCCAAGGGGCACGCCCATCCGGGGGCCGGGGTTCAGCTCGACTCCGGCCCCCATGACCGGTTCGCGCCCGGCGCGCCGTTCACGGCGTTCGTAGGCGTTCATGCGCAGGGTGGTCGGCAGCATGGCGATGGTCTCTTCAAAACTCGCGCGCTTGGGACGCCCGGGCTGCTCAAAGTCGGCGTCCAGTGAGCGGCTCCATGCCACATCAGGGATGTTCATGGTGAGGTCTCCTCATCGGTTGGTGGTTGTGTAGATATGGTACTCAAGGCGGCGCAATGAGACTACCTGCGACAGGGTCTGCCCGCCGGCGCGGGCTTCTCGGCGAAGTGGGCGGGCGGCAGTCAGCGTGAGAGTATATCCGCTATCATACTCCGCCCGGCCCGTTGAAACTACCTGCCGGTATGTTATAGTACGGGGGCGAACACCCAACTTTATCAGAAGGATCGCATGTATGAGCGCTTACTCAATCCGTCAACTCCCCGGTGAACGTATTCTTGTGGCTGATCTCAACGAGTCGTTTGACCTCGGCGAGGATATGGACCATCTCACGGGTGAGCTGGCCGAACGGTTGGATGTGCTCACCGAGGGTGCCTATACCGTCATCGACATGCAGACCGTCAAGGTGGGCATCGGGGATATCTTCAACGTTTTGGGGCAGGGTACACCCGATTTCGCCGCACACCCCCATCTGGAAGAAGTGCTCATCGTGTCCGACTCCGGGCTGGTGCGCTTCGGGACCAGTGCGCTGGGCAGTGCGCGCCCCGGTCGCGCCCGCACCCGCACCTTCCGCCGGATGGAAGACGCACTTCAATTCGCCCGTGTCCAACTCAAACTCGGCCTTTAACCACCCACCAGGATAACAGTATGATCACATTTGACCGCAGTGTGAAGATCAGCGATATACAGGACGACTACACCCGTGAGGACCTGATCGAGGCGACCAACGAAGCCATCGATTACGTGTTGGAACTCATCCGCGACCTGCCTGACTCCTATGTGACCTTCCAGCCGGTGGATCACGAGGCATATGATCCGGCGGCGGCCACGCAGGGCGAGATGAACATCGCGTGGACGCTGGGCCATGTCGTGGTCCACATGACGGCTACCAGCGAAGAGGCCGCTGCCCGCGCCAGCATGCTGGCCCGTGGTGTGGTTGTCGAACAGCGCATGCGCAGCGAGGTGCCCTGGGAGACCGTCACGACGGTCCAACAGCTCATCGACCGGCTGGAGGAGAGCCGCCGGATGCAGCTGGCCTATCTGGATGCGTGGCCGGACGAGCCCAATCTGGAAATAGTGTATGAACTCTACGAGCGTTGGGCGGGCCGGATCAACGCGGTGGGCATGATGCTCAGCGGCCTGGCCCACGATCAGGATCATTACAAACAGCTTGCCGAGATCATCCGGCAGGCACAGGACGCAGGCGTCTGAAAGGGGCGATCACCATGCCGGATTGGATGCTCTACGGAGCCTACGGCTACACGGGCGAACTGACCGCGCGCGCCGCCGTCGCACGCGGCCACCGGCCGCTGTTGGCCGGGCGCAGCCGGGAGAAGCTCGAGCCGCTGGCCGAAGAACTCGGGTATACGGCCCACGGCTACATTAGCGAACTCGAAAATGGCAAAAAATCGCCGTCCGTAAATCTGGTATTGCGTGTGGCGCGCCGTTTTGATGTGTCCACGGATGCCTTGTTAAATGATGAATTGGACCTAC
>JAADYX010000420.1 GCA_010092885.1 Chloroflexota bacterium
ACCCATCTACACCGATCTGATGGCTACAGTTACCAGAAAGGAGCGGGCGTTCCTCCCCATGGCTAAAGCCAGGGGTATCCACGCCTGAATTTTCGATGAAATTTGGAGCCGTTTTTCCACAAAACGAGATCAGCGCGGATCCGGCAGACCTCAAGCGCTACATCACCACCGTCGAGCAGCTCGGGTTTGACTATGTGATCTTCTACGATCACGTGTTGGGTGCCCACCCGGACCGCGAAGGGTGGTCCGGCCCGTACACGCACGAACACCAATTCCACGAGCCGCTGACCACCTTCGCGTGGATGGCCGCCCTGACCGAGCGCCTGGAATTCGTGACGAGCATCCTGGTGCTGCCCGCCCGGCAGACGGCGTTGGTGGCCAAACAGGCCGCCCAGATCGATGTGCTCAGCGGGGGGCGTCTGCGGATGGGCGTCGCCGTTGGCTGGAACTGGGTCGAGTTCGACGCGCTCGGCATGGATTTCTCCCAACGTGGCAGGCACATCAACGAGCAGATCGCCGTGCTGCGTGCCCTGTGGACCGATCCGCTGGTCACGTTTCAGGGCGACTTCCACCACATCGACCGCGCCGGGCTCAACCCGATGCCGGTGCAGCAGCCCATCCCCCTATGGATCGGCGGTATGTCTGAGGCCGCCATGCGCCGCGCCGCCCGCCTCGGGGATGGCTGGATGCCCAATCCGCTGCCCATCGACAAGGGGCGCGAGCGCGTCGAGACGCTGCACACCTATCTGCGCGAGGAGGGCCGCGACCCGGCGGACTTCGGGCTGGACGTGCGCTGCAGCCTGCGCTTCTACAAAGAAGCTGACGACTTCCGGCGCTTTGTGGATGAGTGGACGCCCCTCGGTGCGACCCATATGTGCCTGAACACCATGTACGTCGACCTGCCCTCGCTGGATGACCATCTGCGCATGCTGGAACGCTTTATCACCGCGGTGAAGGGGTGAGCGTCATTCTGACGCGGTCCCCTTCTGGATGATGTCTTCTGGGTGCCGTGCTCGCCGCGATGACCGCCACCGAGCACGGGGAATTCCTATGTTGGGCTGTCGACTGAGGATCCGAAGAGGGTGCGTGCCTCGGCGATAGCCGCCTCAACACTCTCGGCCTGGGCCGCCGTGCGCGACCCACCCGTGTATTGTTCCTGGCGGTTGGCCGCGACGGACAGCCCGGCGATCTCGTCCGGCCCTACCACGCGGACGGTCGCCCGTTCGGCCAGGTAGGCCGAATCCTCACTCTTCATCTCAGAGAGCATCATGACCATGGTGCCAAAATCAAGCTCGATCAGGGTGATGTCGTGGATGATCATGGCGTTGTCCCAGCCCTGTTGGACGAAGACCTGCCGCAGTTCGTAGTGCACCTCTTGGATCTCCTGCACGGGATCATCGAATTCGGCGGGCCACGTTGCGATCACAACGGGGATATCGGGGAGGGTTTGGATACGGGTTCTCATAGTGCTGACCTCGTTGAACGTTGTGCTGACACATGTACAGTAACACAAACCCGCGTGTAGGCCGCCAGCCAAATTGCCCTTGATCAATCCGCTAGAACCTGCTATACTGATCAGCACGTGCGCGGGTGTAGTTCAGTGGTAGAACGTCTCCTTGCCAAGGAGAAGGCCACGGGTTCGAATCCCGTCACCCGCTTTAGGGGATGAGTCAACCATGGTTCATCCCCTTTTCTGTCAGGCGACGTGGCCGAGTGGTTAGGCAGGGGTCTGCAAAACCCCGTACACCGGTTCGAATCCGGTCGTCGCCTCCTCTTCCTTCGTCCATCAGCAACCGGATGGTGCTGTTTCTGCCAGCGCAAAGGAAGAACAATGCCCCTCACCTTCCACAATTGGCCTGACATTCAGCTGGCAAAGCCACCTCTCTCGCAAGGGACCGGTTGCTTGATGATGTCACGTTCCTCGACGACTACAAGCAGCCCCCCAGCGTGCGCAGTCTCGTCATGGAAGGCTACCGGGTCATGACAATCTGAGTGTGTCTGCTGGCCCTGTCGGGGCAAAACACGGTACAAAAGGGCGTCCCGCAGAGGACGTTCTTTTGTTCTGGAGACCGGCATGCTGTTCAATCTCGTCTACGATGATCGCGCCTTTCCCACAGACCACCAAACCCGGCAGACCTGGCCGCTGCGCGTCAAGTACTTCGACCGCCGCCTGTTCCGGCGCCAGCTGGCCGAAGCCGTGGCCTGGTGCGCTCCGCGCGCGGATCCCGCCGACGCGGTGGGCTGCCTGCGCACCCCGGCGCTCAACCCGGGGATGTGGTCACCGGAGAACTTCACCCGGTTGATCCGCAGGCGCCGCCGCCGGCTGCGCGGTACGCCGCTGCCTGCCCTGGAGGCGCTCCCCGGCGCGCTGCTGTTGTACATCGACGGCAGCAATCCGCTGGAGGGAGCGGTCGAATCCGAGTCGGGCGGGTATCTGGCTGGCGACCAACCCCCGTGGGATACGGCCGTCTACTGGCTCAGCTATGGGCACGAACTGCTGTGCTGGGTGCCTGCTCCCTTTGTGGAAACGGTCCGCAGCAGCCTGTGGGCCCAATCCGGCGAATGGCTGTGGCTGGTCGAGTCAACCGAGCCGCCCCTGCTTTAGCCAGTTTCTTGCCGTTTATGGTTATCCGTAGCACACTAGACGAACGTACTCGTTCTGGTTTTCACAACGCCACAAGGAATCCCTATGGAAGAGAAACTGCTGGACCTCAAGACCCGGCTGGCGGAGGTCGCTGACCTGCAGCAGGCGGCTGCCGTGCTCATCTGGGACCAGGAGACCTACATGCCGCCCGGCGGCGCAGAGGCCCGCGCGATGCAGATGGGCACGCTTTCCGGGTTGGCCCACCAAAAAGCCACCGATGATGCCGTGGGCGCACTGCTGGACGATCTCAGTGCGGCGCTGAACGGCACTGACGCCGACTCAGACGAGGGCGCGCTGGTCCGCGTGACACAGCGCGAATACCAGAAGCTGGCCAGGACACCGCGTGAACTCGTCGTGGAGCTTGCCCAAACGCTGCCGCTTTCTATGGAGGCGTGGAAGAAGGCCCGTGAAACCGATGACTTCGCCACGTTTTTGCCCTACCTGGAAAAAGTGATCGAGCTGCGCGAATGGCAGATCGAGGTGCTGGGGCCAGCCGAAAGCGGCGATCCCTACGATGTGCTGCTGGATGACTACGAGCCCGGCCTGACCACCGCCACCATAGACTCCGTGTATGACGCGCTGCACGGGCCGCTGGTGGAACTCGTCGAGGGGATCAGCGCGCACCAAGATCGCGTGGACCGCAGCGTGCTCCTTGGTGACTTCAGCGAAGAGAAGCAGATGGCCTTCAGCCGGGAGGTGGCCGAGGCTCTAGGCTACGATTTCTCACGCGGGCGCATCGATGTCTCCGCGCACCCGTTTACCATCAATTTCGGCAGGGACGATGTCCGCATCACCACCCGCTTTGACGCCGCCGACCCCATCAGCGCGATCATGTCCACGATCCACGAGGCCGGTCACGCCATCTACGAGCAGAACATCGCTGCATCGCTGAGCCGCACCGGCCTGGATTCCGGCGCGGGCATGGCCACCCATGAGTCGCAGTCCCGCTTTTATGAGAATGTGCTGGGCCGCAGCCGCGCATTTTGGGATGTGTGGTACCCGCGCCTGCAGGCGACCT
>JAADYX010000421.1 GCA_010092885.1 Chloroflexota bacterium
ATCCAGGGCACCGCCGCCGGGCAGACCCACATCGACCCGAACGTCGCCGGTCTGCTCGTCAGGCAGCTGCAGGGCGGCGAACCCCTTCCGGATACCACCCTCGCCGATTCGCTCAGTGAGCGCGAGCGCGAGGTGCTCCGCCTGGTGGCCCACGGCCTGACCAACGCGGATATCGCCACGCGGCTCCACCTGTCGGAGGGCACCGTGCGCAACTACGTCAGCGCCATCCTGACCAAGCTCCAGGTCGAGGATCGCACGCAGGCGGCCGTCTTTGCGCTGCGCTACGGCCTCGCGGACTGAGATTGTTATGCCGCATTAATGGGCACGCGCCGCCCGATGCGCCATAATCAACATGAGCAAACCGGCCGGAAGAGTGGATCAAGACCCTCTATGTTTGAATTTGATGACAAACCGCATGACGAATGCGGCGTGTTTGGCATTTTTGCGCCGGGCCGCCAGGTGGCCCGTATGACGTTTTTCGGACTGTATGCGCTCCAGCACCGCGGGCAGGAGAGCGCTGGCATCGTGACCAGTGACGGCATTGTCGCCCACCAACACAAGGGCATGGGGCTGGTCGCCCAGGTCTTCAATGAGGACAATCTCGCCCCGCTGGAAGGCCATCTGGCCATCGGCCACACCCGGTACTCCACAACCGGATCCGCCAAGCTGCGCAACGCCCAGCCCTACCTTATCGAGACCATCAACGGGCCGCTGGGCGTCTCCCACAACGGCAACCTGACCAACGCCCTCGACCTGCGCCGTCAGCTGCTGGAACGCGGCGTCGGCCTCTCCTCCACAACCGACAGCGAGGCTATCACGCAGATCCTGGCCGCGCCGCCCGCCATCTGGGGCGAGGCCCACAATCCGCAAAACGGCGCGGATATCTGGGTGTCCCGCATCCGCGGTCTGATGCGCGTCGCGCAGGGTGCCTACACCCTCGCCATCCTGACGCGCCATGCCGTCTACGGCGTGCGTGATCCGCTGGGCCTGCGCCCGCTGTGCATCGGTGAACTCGACGGCGGCGGCCATGTCATCGCCAGCGAGTCGTGCGCGTTAGAGACCATCGGGGCCCACTACGTGCGTGAGGTCGAACCGGGCGAGATCGTCCGGCTGGATACCAGCGGCATCACGTCCATCCGTGGCATGATCCCTGAGCGCAAACGCGCGCTGTGCATATTCGAGTTTGTGTACTTTGCCCGCCCTGACTCCCGCCTTGATGACGCCGTCGTGCATGAGGTCCGCCAGCAGATGGGCCGCCGTTTGGCTCAGGAAGCACCCGTTGAGGCCGACGCAGTCATCGGTGTGCCTGACTCGGCCACACCGCACAGCATCGGCTACGCCGCGGAGTCCGGGATCGTGTACACCGAAGGCCTGACCAAAAACCGCTACATCGGGCGAACCTTTATCCAGCCTGATGACGACCTGCGCCAGGTCGGCGTACAGCTGAAGTACAACGCCCTCACCGCCAACCTGCAGGGCAAGCGCGTCATCATGATCGACGACTCGATTGTGCGTGGCAACACCTGCGGCCCGCTGGTGCAGCTGCTGCGCGAGGCCGGTGCATCGGAGGTTCACGTGCGCGTCGCCTCGCCGCCCGTGCGCCATCCATGCTTCATGGGTATCGATATGGCGACCTACAACGAACTGATCGCCTCCAACATGGATATCGAGGGCATCCGGCAGCACATCGGCGCTGACAGCCTGTATTATCTGAGCCTGCCGGGCATGGTCGGTGCCGTGCAGGAGGTTGTCGGCGGCGATCAGGGTTACTGCAACGCCTGCTTCAGCGGCACCTACCCGATCGATATCCCCGAATGGCTCTTCGAGGAAGATCGCAGCAAGCTCTTCTTTGAAGGGGTGTGGGGCACCTGACCGTGTCATGACCAGCCCGACACGCACCGCCGCCCCGGCACTCACCCGCCAGCTGACCGTCGCCCGCCTGCTCACCTTTCTTACCCTGGCGGGCGTGGTCCTCATTGCGGTGCGTCCCCCGCTTGATTCCGATATGTTCTGGCATCTGCGCGCCGGGCAGTGGCAGTGGGAAAACGCCAGTCTGCTGCGCGTCGATCCCTTTGCCCACACCGCCAGCACAGCCGAAACGTGGATCAATCATGGCGCGCCCGTTCAGGTGGTCATGTACGGTCTGTATGCATACCTGGGCAACTTTGGCCTGATCCTCTATGTCGTGGCCTGCGCGTTGGGCGGCATGGCGTTTGTGCTAGCCGTTACGCCCGGCGGACCCTTTACCCGCTTTCTGGCGATCATCCTGACAACGCTCGCAGCCCAATCGCTGTGGGTCGCCCGCCCCCTGATGATCTCTTTTCTACTCAGCGGCCTGCTGTATTTCTGGCTGCGGCGCTGGCAGCAGGGTGCGCTGCCCCACCTGTGGATCGCTGTCCCCCTGATGATCGCCTGGGTCAATCTGCATGGTACCGGCGTCAGCGGCTTTATTCTGCTGGTGTTGGCCACCCTCGGTGAGGGCGCACATTGGCTGTTTACCGCTGCCGCTCCCGCCCTGCGTGAGCGTTCCACGGTGCCCTTCCCGAAGCGCACCGCCCACCTGACCGCCGTTGGCCTGCTCTCAGCGGCGGGTGGCGCTCTGCTCAATCCCTACGGCGTGGATTTTCTCTATTATCCGTTCTTCACCGTCAACATGGAGGCCGCCCGCGCACTGATCAATGAGTGGGCCGCCCCGGCACTCTCCGACCCGAAGACCTGGCCTTTCTTCCTGCTGTTGGCCCTGCTGCCCGCCCTGATGGTCGCCACCCGCGAACGCCTGACCTGGCAGAATGCTGTGCTGGTCGGCCTGAGTGCGGCTGCCGCCCTGACCCGTGCCCGCCTGATCCCCACCTTCGCCCTGATCGCCGCACCGGTGCTCGCCCTCCATCTGGATCCGCTCGTGGAACGACTTGGCGTCAACTGGGAGCGGCCGGTCCGCCATCCGGCGGAAGGCCTCATCAACACGGCCATCGTGCTGGTCGTCCTCGGCGTGCTCGGGTTGCATACCACCTCAGCGCTGCGCAGCAGGCCCCTGCTGCAAGCCGAGCACTTCCCGGTGGACGCTGCTCGCGCGCTCCGGACACAGGCTCCACCCCCACTCCTGTTCAACGGGTACAATTGGGGTGGCTACCTGATGTGGGCCGCGCCAGACTATCAGGTGTATATTGACGGACGCGCCGACCTGCACGGCGACCGCCTGATCTTCCGGAGTTTGCACATTGAAGACGCGGGTGAGGGCTGGCAGCAGATGCTCGCCGAAGATGGGATCAATACGGTGCTGGTCGCCGGTGACACCGGCCTTGCCGCCGCCCTGCAAAACGAACCCGGCTGGGAACCGTTATATAGTGATGAGCAGGCTGTCGTTTACACACGCACCGTACCCCTGGAGTAACCATTATGAGCAGCGATTTTGCTTTTGTCATCCACCCCATTGAGCCGAAAAAGCACGTCGGTCGGCGCTATCCGCTGCTGGGGCGTGTGCTCACCGAGCCGATGATCGACTTCTTCTGCCAATATTGGCCGCCCGTCAAGGTCTCCCGCGTGGAAAGCGCGCGCTCCCAGGATACCGGTGAAAACCTCAACGGCTGGCTGGTCGCCGCGCCCTACACCCCCAAGATGATGCTCAACCTCCCCGTGGAGCAGGTCTACAACAAGTTGGTCGCCACGGGTCGCCTGGCCGAACGCATGGGCGCACGCATTCTCGGCCTGGGAGCATTGGCCGCTGTCGTCGGTGATGCGGGTGTGACGGTCGCCGAGCGGTTGGATATCCCGGTCACCACGGGCGACAGCTACACGGTCACCATCGTCACGGATGCCATTGAACAGGCAGGCCGCCAGATGGGCATAGACCTGCGCGATGCCACCGTGGCCATCGTCGGCGCGACGGGCGCAATCGGCGGGGCCAGCGCACAGATCCTCGCCGCCAAGACCGGGCAGCTGGTGCTGATCGGGCGGCGCGAGAAGGCAGTCGAGCGCATCCGGGAGAAGTGCGAGGGCGGCAGTGCCAAACTCATCACCAGCACGGATCTACACAGCATGCACACCGCCGACCTCATCCTGAGTGTGACCAGCTCCATCGCCCCCATCATCGAACCGGAGCACCTCAAGCCGGGCGCCGTCGTCTGTGATGTCGCCGTGCCTAAGGATGTCTCCCGGCGCGTGCTCAACCAGCGCAAAGATGTACTCGTCATTGAGGGGGGTATCGTCGCGGTGCCCGGCCCCGTTGATTTCCACTTCAACTTTGGGTGTCCGCCGGGCTATGCTTACGCCTGCCTGGCTGAAACCATGGCATTGGCCATGGAGGGCCGCTTTGAGGATTATACGGTTGGCCGCTTCCTGAATATTGACCAGGTGCGCGAGATCACCGAGATCGCAGCCCGCCATGGCTTTAAGCTCGGCAAGCTGACCAGCTTCAACCGGGAGGTGACCGCCGCCCAGATCGCCGAAGTGCGCGAACGGGCGGAGGTCAACCTGCGCACGTGGGGCCCGGCCACCACCTGAGAAGCGCCGTCAGGCGATCACCTTCAGCGCGGAATACACATCCAGCACGCCGGGTGTCTGGGCCGCAACCATCAGGGCCCGTTCGGCCATCTCCTCGGAGTCGATAACCCCGGTAAGCGTGACCCGTCCCTTATAGCTGGAAACCAGGATCGGCGGGCGCAGCGCGTCGATTGCGGGGTCTTCGGCCAGGCGGCCCGCCACCGCGATCTCCAGATCGCGGTCCTCATACAGACCGTCGATCACCTTGACGACGCCTTCCCGGGTGGCCGCCGCCATCAGCGCGAGCCGGTGCATCTGCCCGGACATCACCACACCGGCCAGGGTCACCACGCCGTCCTGTACGCTCACCGTGATCGGCGGGTTGCCCTGCCGGATCAATTCCACATCGTCGATGGCTTCGTCTACGGCTTCCTTGATGTAATTGTCTTCCACAGCATATGTCCTTTCAGGATTCGAAAAAGGTTGATAGATCCGCGCGGCGGAAATACGCGCGGAAGGCCCGAGTCTCCGCCAGGAGCGCGTATAGAGAGTCAAGCAGGTCGGGCAGCGCCTCCGGATCGGCGGAGCCGCCGCGTGTCAAGCGGAGGCGGTCGCCCTCCAGCCATTCAACACGGATCTGTCCGTCGGCGGCCAGGGCTTCCAGACCGCGCCGGACCGTAACGGATCGTTGGGCGGTGGCTGCTGCCAGCCTGGCCAGGTCAGTTTCGCCGTCGTAGGCCGTCAACGCATACTTGACCAGACCGGCCAGCCGCCGCAGGAAGGCATCTGCGGTATCGTCCGGGTTGTGCCGCGCAGCGATGTGCAGTGTACGTGCCCCCATCTTCTCCACAAATTGGATCGCTTCCCGCGCGCCGGGCGGCACTGTCCAGATGACCAGTGTCCGTGAGTCGGCCCCGTTCGCCCGCGTGACCACCCGGTTCGCATCAAGCCCGGCGGCCTGTACATCCAATCCTTCCGCCCAGATCAACGCCTCGTCCGGCATCGGGCCGGCGGCTTTGTAGGCCGGTCCGCTGCGCCGGTCGATCACAGTGTAGCGCGGCCCGGTGTCGATCGCGGTGCCCGGCACGGGACGGCTGTCAACCCATTCCAACTGGAGCGAGCGCCTGCCCCGGTAATCGTTGATGCGCGGGATCGCCAGCAGATCAAAGGCATAGCCTTCCGGCGGGGCTTCCTCACTGCCGCGCCACCAGGTGATATCGGCTGTCACCCCCTCCACGTCGGAAACCGTGATGCGCCGGTGCTTGTTGTTCGCCCCAAAGCCCCGGTAGGTCACCATTCGCAGCCCGCTGATCAAGACGTGGATAGGTGGGTTGCCCGCGCCAAATGGGCTGAGCCGGTCGAGTTCTTCGGCCAGCTCCAGCGTGATAGCGCCTAGTGGCATCCGCGCATCGATCGTATAGCCCAGCTGCACGCTGGCGTCGCGTGTTTCAGCCACCGTATTCGACAGCCGCCGCCGGAACTGCGGGATCAGATCCGGGTCGATGCGAATGCCCGCTGCACCCGGATCTGATCCTGTCTCTTATAC
>JAADYX010000422.1 GCA_010092885.1 Chloroflexota bacterium
CCCTTCAGCCCCCTGTGCATGGGGCGCAGCAGAGCGGTCTCGCGGGGGCCGGGCGCGCCGCCGCGCTGGTCCACACCGGCGACCGCCCCCTTGGGAGCCAGCACGACGGTGCAGCCTGTCACGGCTTCACGGTTGGTGGCGTGGCCCACACTGATGCCCGGCACATCGGTAATGGTGTTATTCATCGTGGTCCTCGTCCATCAGGACGGCCTCTAAAATGATCAGAGCCTTTTCGACCATCGGCTCGGGCACGAGCACATCAATGCGGCCCAAGATGCCGACATTTACCGGAATGGCTGTGCTCGCTGCTTCACGCCGGATGCGGGTGGGGATGCCTTCATCTTCCAGCCGGGCCGCGGCCAGCCGTGCTTCCACCTCATCGAGGGTTTCCAGCACGGCGCGCCATGGCGCGGGTTCGTCGTCGCCCTTGCCGCGCTCTGCGTCCGCCGCTTCGCTGTCGTTATCGTCCGCGTTGGAGCGCCCACCGAGCCATCCCGGCAGCCGCAAGACAAATCCTCCCATCATAATGGGGTTCTCCTCTTCGCTCAGGCAGTTTGCAGTTCGGTTTCGTGCGCGGGCAGCATCAGGGTGAACATCGACCCGGAGCCGGGCGTGCTCTCCACCCAGATGCGTCCGTTGTGGGACTCGATAATAGTCGCCACGATGTGCAGGCCCAACCCGGTGCCCTCGAAATCCTCTGAGACCTCCGAGACGCGGTAGAACTTATCGAAGATCTGGGCCTGTTCCTCCTGGGGAATGCCGATGCCGGTATCCTGCACCCGGGCGATCACCTGTTCGTCCTCGGCGTAGACCATCACGCGGACTGTGCCGCCTTCCGGTGTGTACTTCACCGCGTTGTCGATCAGGTTAGAGAAGACCTGGCGCAGCCGGATCGGGTTGCCGAGGACCGGTTTTTCCCCCGGATCGACTTGCAGATCGAGGGTTTGGCGCTTCATCTCCGCGCGGCCCTGCATATCGGTGCAGACGATCTCTGCGATCGCGGAGAGGTAGATCTGTTCGCGCTGCTGGCCCATGCCCGCTTCAATGCGATGGAGTTCAAGCAGATCGTTGATCAGGTGGGTGATCGACTGCACGCTGTTGGCGACCTGGCGGGCGAACCGCTGCTGGCGTTCGTTGAAGTCACCGACCCGCTCCATCAGTTCAACGTAGCTGAGAATGGCGGTCAGCGGTGAGCGCACATCGTGCGAAAGGCTGGCTACCAGATCGCTTTTGGCGCGGTCAATTGCCTTGAGGGGCGTGATATCCTGCATGGAGATCACGTAGCCCAGATCCTTGACACGCCCGATCTGCGCGTTGAAAGAGCGCCCATCGGCCAGTTCAACCTCACCGGCGGCGTCTTCATAGCGGACTGCTTCACGCATGATGCGTTGGAGATCCTCGTTGCGCGTCAGGGAGAACAGCGGGCGGTTTTCGATCTGCCCGCCGAGCAGTTCGTGGGCGGCGGGGTTGCCCGTCGTAACGAGGCCCTGCCCATCCACAATCAGGATGGGGTCTGGGATGTGCTGGAAGATGCGTGCCAGCCGGAGGCGTTCGGCTTCACTGGCGGAATACAGCTGGGCGTTGATCACGGCAATGGCGGCGAATTCGGCCAATGCGCTGATCACGCTGACATCGCGGGTGCTGATGGTCTTGTCCTTGAAGCGGTTGTGCAGGCCCAACACGCCGACCACATTGTCACCGACCTTGAGCGGCGCGTACAGCAGGCTGCGCACCAGATAGGAGGTCTTGATCTTCTGCTCGCCCTCCCCGCTGATCAGCAGGGGCTTGCCGGTACGCACCACCTGCCCGGCCAGGCTGTCACGGACGCGCAGGCGCATACTCTGGAAGCCGCGCTCGACGTTTTTGGTGGCGCGCATATAGAGCTCGCCGGTCTCCTGATCGAGGAGCATCAGGACGCCCTCTTCGGCGTCGGTCAGGTATACGGCGGCCTCGACGACGCGCGTCAGGATCGACTCCAGATCGAGCAGGGAGGTCACCGCCTTGCCCACACCGATGAGCGTGTTGAAGGTCTGCATGTAGCGCTGGTCAAGGATATCAGCACGCAGGCCGCCCGCCCGTGTGGCTTCCAGCACGCGCGCGACCCCATCAACCATATCGTCAATGGTGAACGGCTTAATGAAGTAGTCCATCACGCCTGCGCGCAGGGCACGCACGGCAACTTGCTCGGAGCCTTCAGCCGTCATGAGGATGGCGGGCACGCGGTGGTTGGCCTGGCGGAGCGCCTCCAGCATCTCCAGGCCGGTTTTGCCAGGCATGGCGTTGTCCGTCACGATGAGATCCGGGGAGAGGGCCAGCGCCTTTTCGTAGCCGGCCTGCCCGTTGGAGGCGGTGGTGATCTGGTAGCCTTCCAGCTTAAGAACCGTCTCACCGATAAACTGCCGCATCTGTGGATCGTCGTCCACTACCAGTATGTGCTCACCCGCCACGTGATTTTACCCCTCTACGATGCGGGGCGGCAGCCGGGCTGCCACCCATCCTCAGTCACGCTGCTGCGCTTACAGATAGCCGGTATCCGGCGGTATGATGGAGTCGATGAGATTGACCAGTTCGCCGACCTGCCGGTGCATGACATCCACAGCGGCCTTGTTGCCAGGCGGAATAGCACCGAGCTCGCCGTTTTTGAACATGCTCAGGTTGCCAAGGATCTGGGTGAGCGGTGACCGGATCTCCTGCGCGAACTCACGCAGGGCCTCTTCGACATCCTCGCTTGAGGCCCCCGACTCCTGTGCTTCCTGCTCGGCCACAGCGACCCGGCGCTCCAACGCATCGGAGCGCTCCTGCATGGTGGTGAACAGATGCGCATTGAAGACGGCAATGGCACCGTAGTCAGCGAGGGCGCTCATGATGTCGGTCATGTGCGGTTCAAAAGGCAGACGGCTGTTGGCCACCCATATCACGCCGATTGACTGCTCATTGACGACCATCGGTGCGTAGATCACGGCGTTGACATCCTCTTGGGCGGGTTTGAAGCGCTTCAAGCCATCGCCATCGCCGCGGTACGTCTCCTGAGAGTTCATGACCAGCGTGGCAAGATCGTCGTGCACAACCTCATCCATACTGTCGAGCAGGTTGCGGCTCAGATTCTGCCCGGCGCGCAGCACCGGCTGGTTGTCGTCGTCACGGACATAGGCACCGACTGCATCGGCGCGCGTCAGCTGCATGGCCGCGCGCACCACACGGTCGAGGATCTCGTCGCTGTCCTGCAGGGCGGCGACTGACTTGCCGATGCCCATCAGCGTCTTGATCTCGCGCAGGCGCTGTTCGGCGGCGGCATCAGCGGTGCGCACCTCACTGATGAGGGTGGCACGTTCACGCCGCATGCGCACGTCACGCAGGGCGCGCTCCACCGTCTGGACGAGTTCGGCCTCACGCACGGGCCGCAGAATGTAGTCCTTGGCCCCCAGCCGGAAGGCGCGCAGCGCCTCGCGCTCGCCGCCCTGGTCAGCAATGATGATGGCAGGCACCTCAATGGACTGCGACTGCAGCGCCACAAGGATATCCTGCCCGCTTAAGCCACGCGGCTCAAGGTCAAGCACCAGCACATCGGGCGGTTCGGCAAGCAGCATGGAAAGCGCCTCGTTGCCATCGCCTGTTGCGCGTACGTTGTAACCTGATGGTTCGAGAGCCGCTTCAACGATCACGGCGCGTTCCTGTTCATCAGGGTCTATCACAAATACGGTGTCACGTTGTTCTGCCACGGAGTGCCCCTCAAGGTGGAACCTGGTATCCCGCTGCGGGCGGAACCCACGGTTTAACCCCACATGCGGACTGCTGCGTGTGCGGTCAAACACTAGAGCGTGTGGCTATTATAACACCGGGGGCTAACTCACCTCAAGCGCGCCATATGGCGGGGGTGTATTTGGGTTAGAACAGGCCAATCTGGATCGTATGGCAGGCGTGGGGATTCCGTCAGGCAGTGTGGCCTATAATACAAGGGTACACTGACCGAGTGAGAGAGACATTACCATGGGCATCCAGATGGAATGGGAGTTCGAAGAGGACCGCGGCTTACCGCCGAAGCCGGATCAGCAGCCGCCGACGCCGCGCAGCTCCCGTATGTTGATCATCGGTGTCCTGGTTGTCGGGTTGGCAGCGCTGGTGGCGGTTGTGATCGCCAACCGCCACGTGGAGGCGCCGCGAGCTTCGCTGCGGGATGCGCTGGAGGCCGCGGTTTACGCCGAGACTCTGGCGCTGCGGCTCGGCGACCGGGATGCCTTCCTGGCGATGCAGGCAGCGGACACCGAGTGGCGGCGTTCGCAGCGGTGGGCTTTTGACCAGTATGTGGCCTTCAGCGCACAGCTGGATGTGACCGGCGAGATCGTCAGCCTGGATGTCTCTGGTGGCTCGGCGGCGGTCACTCTGGTTGAGTACTTTGAGGGCGAACGCTTTGAGGTCACGTGGTACTACATCTATACGGATGGCAGCTGGCTGCACAGCCCGCCGCCTGGCCCGCCGCAGACTGGAACTGCCCGCTTACAGACCGACACCTTCGACATCCGCTTTCGTGAAACCGACCGCGCCGTGGCCACGGCGCTCGCGCAGCACATCGATGGGTGGTGGGAGCAGGCGCTGCGCATCATGGATATGCCGGATGTACGCCATGAGGTGCTGCTCGACATGCCGATCCCACCAACGGTTGGCACCGCCGCCATGTTCAGTGTGGACCTGCCGCCGAGCACGCAGCCTCCGTGGTTGGCGACGGATGAGGCCGCCGATCTGCAGCCAGTGCTTGAACAGCTGACAGCTGCCTGGGTCGAGCGGCATCTGTATTCAAGCCGTGAGACGGGCTGGCTGACCGATGAACTGACGGACTATCTGCGCGCACGCATCGAGCCGGGCATGTATCAGGACACAACAACTGGCTTTCTGGAAGGGTTGGCGCACGCACAGGGCGGCGAGCCATTGGTGTGGACGGAGCCGATGGAGACCAACGAACAGATCGGCGCGTTTATCCGCAGCCAAAGCCCGGCAGAGATGACGGCACAGTACGCTGAGGGCATCCTGCGGGCGGAGGCGGCCCTACGTGAAAACGACCTGCGCATAGAAGCCAACGCCATCTTCCGCGATCCGGAGCGGGCTGAAACACGCGGCATGGCCCAAACCCTGACCGTCAGGGCGCAGCCGGGGTCCATCGACGTGGACAGGCTGGCGCGTGTGGGTGATATTATGTGGGCCCGTGTGACTTATGCCAACAGCCCCAACGCGGGCCGCCCCCCCGGTGAGTACACCGGGCTGGAGGCGTTCCGGCTGACGGATGCGGGTTGGTCACGCACGACCCCGGTGGATGCCGATTATGGCCCCACCATCAGCGACTCGGCGGCACCTCTGACGATCACCTATCAGAGTGCTGAGGCCGATCAGTTTCAGGTGATTCTCCGCACGATGCAGATAATCTACAGCCAGACTGCAGAGGACTTCGGCCTGACAGAGGCCCCTTCGGCGCGGGTGGTGTTCACTCCGGATCGGGATCGGGTGTACGCGGCCCTGTACGATGAAGTCGAGCCGCTGGTGCCGTTTGAAGTCACGGTGCACACCACCCCCAACTCTCTAGCCGATGAAGCAGCCTTGGCGGAGTACGATGCCTTCACCCAACTGATCGGGGTGATGGCTGCTTATCAAGCCGGGGTTGATCCGTACGAGGATTTCAGCTGGTGGTGGCGGCGCTCCAACGCGCGGCAGGTCGACCTGACGCCGTATACTTTTTCGCAGCGGCTGCGGCCCGGCATTGGGGCGATCACGCGGGTGCAGTTGGGTGTGGTCGGGGGGTATCCCACCAGCAGCTACTATCTTGACCGGCTGGAACGTGACCCCAGCGAAGCCAACGTCCCTGCCCCGACCACGCTGGCCATCCTGTGGCCGTCGGGCGAACCCTTCGGCAACGACTCGGTGGCTTATGAACTGGGTGCGCACATGCTGATCGGGCTGTTGGTGGAGGAGTATGGGCCTGAGGCCTTCCCGATCATGTTGGATACGCTCTACGAAAGCAGCAATATCTTTGAATGGTTGGAAGTCGCGTTTGAGATGGATCGCGACACGATGCTCGCCCTACAGGCCGAATGGCAGCAGATGACCGAGGGGGCGTGGGCCGGGCTGGTGGAAAACGCTCAACGCTGATCGTCAATGAGGGCGCGGAAGAGGTGGGGCGGGCGGCCTACCGCACCGTGCTGGAGATCCATATCAACGAGGCCCTCGGCCCGCAGCGCGATCAGGTGGTGGCGAATGGTGGCGGCCTTCATGCCGACTCGCCGCACCAGCTGCGAGACTGTTGCAGGGCCGTCTTGCGCCAAGCATTGCAGGATGCGATAGCGTGTCTCGTGCATAATGGCTGGAGTTTAGCGGCCAGGGGTGCAATTTGCAAGATAATTATCATGCTTATTGGACAGGCCTGCGCCCGCACGTTATACTCGGTGGGCATCGATTTCGACCACTAGGAGGCACGCATGACAGCCGCGCTTGAGATTAGAAATCTTCACGTGGATATTGAGGACCAGGCCATTCTCAAGGGCTTGGATCTGACAGTTAAGCAGGGCGAGGTCCACGCCCTGATGGGACCTAACGGCTCGGGCAAGAGCACGCTCGCGTACACACTGATGGGCCACCCGGATTATGAAGTCACGCAGGGGCAGGTTATCTTTGATGGCCAGGATCTGCTGGAGATGGAAGCTGACGAGCGCAGCCAGGCGGGTTTGTTCCTGGCGTTCCAGTATCCGGTGGCCATCCCTGGGGTGACGCTGGCCAACTTCCTGCGCCAGTCGATCAACGCGCACCGCAAGGCACAGGATCCGGAGGACCCCGGCATGCCGATTCCGGAGTTCCGGCGGATGCTCAAGAGCAAGATGGACATGCTGCAGATGGACCACGGTTTCGCGGGGCGCTATCTGAATGAGGGCTTCAGCGGGGGCGAGAAAAAGCGCGCTGAGATCCTGCAGCTGGCCGCCCTCGACCCGAAGATCGCCATTCTGGATGAGACCGACTCCGGGCTGGACATCGACGCGCTGCGTGTGGTGTCTGATGGGGTGAACGCGCTGCGCAGTGAAAACCTGGGCGTGCTGGTGATCACGCACTACCAGCGCATCCTGAATTACATCCAGCCGGATTTTGTGCATGTGATGTTGGATGGGCGCATCGCTGAGAGCGGCGGGCCTGAGCTCGCCATGCAGTTGGAGGAGCAGGGCTACGAGTGGATCCGTGGTCAGGCGGACTAAATTGCCACCACGGTACAACCGGGGTTTCACCCGGGTTGCAATTTCCGGATAAATGCACGAAAATCAGCCAAACGGCACAAGTAAGGGGCACCAATCATGACAGATGAAGCCAAGCAGCTACAAAACTTTAACACCCGCTATGCCGACAAGTACGGCTTCGCGGTTCCTGAGAACTATGTCTTCAGGGCCAAGAAGGGGCTGAGCGAGGATATCGTCAAGGAGATCTCCTTCCTGAAGGCGGAGCCGGAGTGGATGACAGACTTCCGCCTGGAAGCTCTGCGGCACTTCGAGCAGCGCCCGATGCCCAATTGGGGCCCGGAAACGCTGGCCGCGATTGACTTCCAGGATATTTACTACTTCGTGCGGGCCACGGACCGCGAGAGTGCGGACTGGGATGAGGTGCCGCCGGAGATCAAAGAGACCTTCGACAAGTTGGGCATCCCTGAGGCGGAGCGCAAGTTCCTCTCCGGTGCGGGCGCGCAGTACGAATCCGAGGTTGTGTATCACAAGGTCCGTGAGGATCTCAAGGAGCAGGGTGTCATCTTCCTGAGTATGGATGACGGTCTGCGCGAACACCCTGAGCTGGTGCGCGAGTACTTCGGTACGGTGATCCCGTACAACGACAACAAGTTCGCCGCGCTGAATTCCGCCGTGTGGTCGGGGGGGTCGTTCATCTATGTACCGCCGGGCGTGCACGTGCAGATGCCGCTGCAGGCCTACTTCCGGATCAACACGCAGAATATGGGCCAGTTCGAGCGCACGCTGATCATCGTGGACGAGGGTGCCTTTGTGCACTACGTTGAGGGCTGCACCGCGCCGATCTATTCGAGCGACAGCCTGCACAGCGCCGTTGTGGAGATCATCGTGAAGGAAGGCGGCCGCTGCCGCTACACGACCATCCAGAACTGGTCAAGCAATGTGTACAACCTGGTGACCAAGCGCGCGGTGGCCTACCGCGATGCCACGATGGAATGGGTGGACGGCAACCTGGGTTCCAAGATCACCATGAAGTACCCGGCAGTCCATCTGCTGGAACCGGGCGCTCACGGTGAGGTGCTCTCTATCGCGTTTGCCGGTAAGGGCCAGATCCAGGATGCGGGCGGCAAGATCGTGCACGCTGCGCCGCACACCACGAGCAAGATCACCAGCAAGTCGATCAGCAAGGACGGCGGCCAGGCCAGCTACCGCGGCCTGCTGCGGGTGGAAGACGGTGCTGAGGATGTCCGCAGCAACGTTGTGTGTGACGCGCTGCTGCTCGACGAGCACAGCCGCAGTGATACCTACCCGTACATCGAGATCGAGGAGCAGGATGTCACCATCGGCCATGAGGCATCCGTCAGCAAGGTGGGTGAGGACCAGCTCTTCTACCTGATGAGCCGCGGCCTCAGCGAGGAACAGGCCAACGCCATGATCGTCAACGGCTTTATCGAGCCGCTGGTGCGCGAGCTGCCCATGGAATATGCCATGGAACTCAACCGCCTGATCCAGCTGCAGATGGAAGGCTCCATCGGCTGAACGACACAGCAAGACGACTATCCAAGGGGGCGACCATGTGTCGCCCCCTCTGCATGAAGGAGTACCAGCAATGGCTGCACGAACCTCAACATTTCCGCTCAGCCGCGAACAGGTTGAGCAAATCAGCAATTGGCAGGGCGACCCCGAATGGGCGCGCGAACGGCGCCTGACCGCCTGGGAGATCGCCGAGGCCACCCCCCTACCCGACTCAAGCACAGACGAACCCTGGCGGCGCACGAATCTGCGGCGCGCCAAGTGGAAGCAGATGGTGAACATCGTTGAGCCGCAGAGCCACAGCATCGATGAGGTGCCTGAAGCCCTCTACCGCCCGCTGATCGGTGAGCAGCAGGGGGGCCTGCTCGTGTTTGTGGATGGCGTCCTGGTGCGCAGCGAGCTCTCGGAGACCATCGAGGAACAGGGCGTGATCTTCACCGACCTGCAATCGGCCACCATCGAGCATCCGGATATCCTGGAAGAGTGGTGGGCGGCTGAGGCGGGCGACCCTTCCGACGGGAAGTTCGCGGCGATCCACAGCGCGATCTGGACGCACGGCGTGGTGCTGATCGTGCCGGACAACACCCATGTCGAGCTCCCGCTGCACAGCGTGGAATACAGCACCGGCACTCGGACGACGGGCATGCACATCATGGTGGTGCTTGGGGAGAACGCCAGCGCCACGTATCTGCATGAGAGCGCCTCGCCGGAAGGCGAGGACCTGATCTTCCACACGCATGCCACCGAATTGACCGTGGGGGACAACAGCAATCTGCGCTATGTGGCCCTGCAGAACTGGGGCCAGAACGTGTACAACTTTGGGCACCAGCGCGGGCGTGTTGGCCAGAACGCGCAGCTCGATTGGGTGGACGGCCAGATGGGCACCCGGCTGACGAAGATCTTCATGAACCTCGACCTGGACGGGGATGACTCGTTCGGGCGCATCAGCGGGTTGTACTTCGCGGAGAACAAACAGCATCTGGACCTGGATACGCAGCAGAACCACCACGCGCTGCGTACCACCAGCGATCTGCTGTATAAAGGCGCTCTGCAGGGCGACAGCCGCAGTGTATGGCAGGGCATGATCATGGTGGACCCGGGTGCACAGCAGACGGACGGCTTCCAGGCGAACCGCAACCTGATCCTGGAGCGCACCGCTCGCGCGGACAGCATTCCGGGGCTGGAGATCGCCGCGGACGATGTGGCCTGCACGCACGCGGCGACCATCGGCAAGCTGGACGAAACCGAACTGTTCTACCTGATGAGCCGCGGCATCCCGCGTGAGGCCGCCATGCGGATGGTCGTGCTCGGCTTCTTCGACCCGGTGCTGCAGCGCATCCCCTTCGAGGAGGTGCAGGAACGCCTGCGTGCCTCGATTGAGGCCAAGCTGCAAAATCGGGGGTAGATGACGAGCGCTCTTCTACCTGGCTAATCCTGAGCGGAGCGGACCATGCTGTCCGCTCCGCTCATTGGTTTGTGGGCCATGCAAGCAGCCTCGTGGCGTAGTCCGCGGGGGTCTCCAACGGCATGAAGTGCCCGGCCCCCTCAACCACCTCAAACGGGGTACCCTCAGGCAGGGCCAGCAGCAGCTGCCTGCCGCTGGTTTCCGCCGATTGATGACGGTCCAGGCTGGACCACAGGACCTGCACGGGCATGGGCAGGGACTTCAGCTGTGGCACAATTTCAACGGACTCATCATTGCGGAGGTGGCGCAGGTGCTTCGCGAATTCACGCCTGCCTGCTTCGCTTTTTGTTTTCCCCGCCCAGAAGACCGTATCGAGCATGTCGCTGGTCAGCCGGGCTGAGTCGCCGAAGCCGCGGCGGACTTCCCCGGTCATGTAGAAATTGGGGAAGAGACCCAGCGATGCGAAGGGCAAGAACAACCCGGCCCGTGCCATGGCAACGGCCATATTGACCGCCGGGACCGGGAACGAATCGCCGAGGGGGCAGTTGCCCAACGTGAGGCGGCTGAGCAGGTGCGGGTACCGGACCGCGATCAGCTGTGCCACGGCACCACCGAGATCGTGGCCGACCAACCACACGGGCGCATAGGCGTCGCGTTCAAGCCAGGCAGCATAGGTATCTGCTACGGCGGAGAGGGAATAGTCCGCGTCATCGCCGAGACGGGTCTCGCCATAGCCGGGCATATCCGGGGCGAGGGCGTAGTAACCGGCCTGCGCCAACCGGGGCAGCACGTCACGGAAGAGGTAGGCATTGCTCGGGATGCCATGCAGCAGCATGATGGGCTGATCCGTGGGGGCGCCCGCCGTTACCACGGAGAGCGTGCCTTGTTCAATGGGGACTGTGAGGCGCTCAAGGCCGGTCATGTCGATTGTCTCCAGTGATTGGCTGTGTACGTGGGCTAAGGATCAGGGGAGAAACACCCACCCGGAAACCAATGTTACTGCTGCGAAAGTCGATGTCGAGCCAACCGCGACCGACGCGCTCGGTCCCTACCTCAGGGTTGCTATTCTCGTTGATCTGATAGGGACAGCCCCAGACGGGCAGGCACCATTCTACCACGTTGCCTGCCTATCGATCCGGTAGGCCTCCAAATGCGGCTTGAACTGCTGGGTCGCCTCGTCGGAGCGGAGGTCGCCGGTGGGGATCAGGCTCACCGAGGGCGCAGGCCTTCCACCAGCACATCGATGATCTGGTCGGCTGTCACACCGAAGGGCGGGGCGCTGTCGATGGCTTCGGTGGCATAGTAGATGCCATCGATGAGGGAGAGGAAGGTGCCGGTCATGATGTCGGGGTCGACCGGGCGCGATTCGCCGGTGCGCTGGGCGTGGTCGAACACGTTGAATACGGGGCGGTAGATGCAGCGATACAGGGCCGCCTCGATGCGTTCGCGTGCTTCCGGGCCTACGGCGGGCATATCCGAGTGGACCATGGCCAGCAGGTTGAGCGGCTTCTGTGAGCCGAACCAGTTAGCAATGGCCAACAGCCGCGCCGGGAGGGAGTCACCGGCGGCTGCGAGTGCCTGCATCATGCCGGTGTGGTGCTGCATGAAGGTGTACTCGGTGACGACGGCGAACATCTCTTCTTTACCCTGCGGGAAGTGGTAATACAGCGAGGCCGCTTTAATGTCCAGCGAATCGGCGATGTCCTTCATGGTCACCGCGTTGTAGCCGCGCTCGTTGAGCAGACCCTGTGCGGCCTCGATGACGCGCAGGCGTGCCTCCGGGATGTCATCCATCAGGACTGCCGGGCGCGCACAGTGAGGTCGCCCTCACGCCGTTCGATGTAGGGGGCTTCGATGTGCACGCCCAACCGGCGGAGCATCCAGACCTCAGGGATGATCTCGGCGACCATCTCGCCGTCGTCAAACACGCGCACAATGGAGCTCTCTGAGACGACCACGGCCACGGCGTCCGTTGTCAGGGAGATGGATGCGCCCGCCATGTGACGGCTGCCCAAACCCAACGGCAGTTCGATTTGGGTGGAGGCGGACGCATTGATGTAGCGCGCTGCCGAGAGCACAGTGCCGTCGCCGGCGATCACGAAGGCACCATCCAGCTGGGCGAATTCCTTGATCGTCTCCCACATGTTGGTATCGTTGAGCTGTTTGACATCGGCCGCATGCCCCGCCAGTGGATCAAGCACCAACGGGCGGGATTGGTCCAGGACGGCGGCTTCGTCGCCGACCACGAACATCGTGCCGATCTTGCGACCCTCGCGGCCCTCGCGTGCGATCTCCACCGCGAGCATGAGCACCCGTTCGAGCAGGTCGGTATCCACATCGCGCTTGTCTGTACAGATATCTTGCAGCACTTCAAGTTGGGGCATGGTGTTGTCCTTGGTCCACGGCAATCATAGAAATGGGACTTATCCGGGCAGCTCGCGCCACCACCACAGGCGCAGCCGTGACCAGAAGATCCGCCACAACAGAACCAGAACGGTACTGCTGAGCCCGGCTACGAGCACAAAGCTGAGCGGCGGGAGTTCATCAAGGGCGAACGCGCGCAGGCCGATGGCCAATGGTGTGGCGACGAGGCCCGTCAGCACAGTGCGCAGGATGACCCGCCCGATGGGGTAGAGGGCCAAACCGCGATAATGGCCGGTGGCTGCCCCGGCGATCACCCAGCCCACGATAAAGGGCAGGGCTGTGTTGAGCGTGCCGAGCACGGGGCCGATGTCTTCCACACCGTGGCTGGCGCGCCCGACCGCGGCGAATACGATCAGGGCCAGCATATCGCCGATGCCCAACGCGTAGACTTCCCAACGGGGGAGCCAGTTGGCATGGGCCAGCGACTCCGGCTGGACTGTATCGTCTGCCATAAATACCTCCTATTGGCCGGGGCCGATCAGCTTAACGCTGTCGACCGCGAGCACGCCCTCGGCTGCCCCGCGCCATCCGATTGTTACCTCAATGCTGTCATATGTGGCACTGGTATCCAGCGCACAGGAGAACGGCTGCCATTGAAACGAGTCGCGCCTGTCAAAACTGCAGACCTGTGTGCCGGTTACCTCGCCATCCTGAAGATAGTCGATTGTGACGCCGATCTCACCCCCGCGCGCGATCCGCACCCCGGCGAAGTACAGTGAGACCGTCAGCGGCTGGCCGATGCAGGTATCCATTGGGATGGTTTGTGACACAAAATCAAAGCGGCCGTCGGCGATGAAGTTCATGATGTACTCGCCGTCGTGGGCACGTTCCTGTGGGGCGCGGCCATCCCCGGCCCCGGAACGCATCAGTTCCCAATCGAAGATCTGTCTCTTATACAC